>NZ_JBEXYL010000010.1:0-156952 GCF_040630895.1 Streptomyces sp. NPDC005728 | reverse complement strand
CGGTTGAGCAGCTCGATCTGCATCGAGGACCAGAACGACTCCATCATCGCGTTGTCCAGGCCGTCCCCGACGGTGCCGAACGACGGCAGGAGGCCGGCGGAGCGGATCCGTTCCCCGAAGACCCAGGAGGTGAACTGGGTGCCGTGATCGGCGTGAACGATCCCGCCCGGCTCGGGGCGGCGGTTGCGGATGGCCATGTCCAGCGCGTTGACTACGAGGGTGGAGTCCTGCCGTGAGTCGATGGACCAGCCCACGATCCTGCGGCTGAACGCATCCAGGACCGCCGCGCAGTACACCCACCCTTCCCTGGTGCGGTGCTGCGTGATGTCGGTGACCCACAGCTCGTCGGGACGCAACCGATGGAACTTGCGATTGACCAGGTCCTCGGCGGTGACGATGCCACGCAGCCGCTTGATGCGCACCGGTCCGGGCAGGCCGTGGATCCCGGCCTGTGCCATCAGCACCGACACGGTCCTGGAGCAGACCCGGATGCCCATGCCCAGGGTGAGCTCGGCGTGGATGCGGCGGTAGCCGTAGGTGCCGCGGGAAGCGACGTGAACCTCTCGGATCAGCCCGGTCAGCCAGTCCCGCCGTAGCTGCCGTGGAGTGGTCGGTGTGCGCTTGTGCTTGTAGTAGTTCTGCCGGGCGACGCCAAGGATCCGGCAGCACCTGTTGACCGGTGCCCCGGCATCGACGAGTCGGTCGATCACCGGGTAGAGCCTTTTGGGGCCGGCTTGTCCTCGCCGAGGAACTTCGCCGTCTGCCGGACGATCGCCAGCTCGGTTTCCAGCTCATGGATCCGCCGGCGAGCGGCCCGCAACTCAGCAGACTCGCTCGACGGCGTTCCCGGTCGCCGCCCGTTGTCGATGTCGTCTTGCCGCAACCACTTCGACAACGTGACGGGATGGATGCCGAGCTCCACCGCTGTCTGTTTGGCCTGCTTGCCGGCGCGGATCAGCGCGATGGCGCGCGCCCGTAACTCCGGAGGATAGGGACGAGGCATGACTGCCAGCCTTCCGTGAAGGGCTGTCAGTTAGCCACCAGAACTGGAACCTCAGAGGTGGGGCAGGTCAAGATGTCACCCGATCGTGCAGCAGACCCGTCCGAGAGGTCGGCTATCGCGACCCGAATGCCGGGAAGGAGACCTTCGGCGAGTACGTCAACCGCTGGTATGCGGCACAGGAGTTGGCCGCTTCGACTATGCAGAACTACAAGCGGCACATCGAGGAGCACCTCCTTCCTGTCTTCGAGGACAAGGCCATCGCCGATATCCAGCCCACGGACGTCGGAGCCTGGGAGAAGAAGGAGCGGAAGCTCTACGCCGCGTCTAGCGTGAAGACCTGGCACGGCACGCTGCACCTCATCCTCGCCGACGCCGTGGATGAAGGACTTCGCGACTCCAACCCGGCAGCCAAGCGGCGCGGCCGAGGCAAGCGTGCCGGACGCTCCCGGAACCGCGGCCCCGAGAAGGTGGTGACCGACGCTCTCGGAATCCTGCTGACAGCCGAGCGCGCTTCGCTGCTGTCTGGCCGTGACGACGAATTCGTAGCCGTGGTCCTGAAGGGCTACACCGGCATGCGATGGGGCGAAATCGTCGGCCTAGAGCGCAAGTTCGTCCGCCCCGCCTCAGTGCGGGTGGAGTGGCAGCTCTACGAACTTGACTCGGGGAAGTTCGAGCGCTGCCCGCCCAAGGACGACTCCTACCGGACCATCGACACGCCGAAGTGGCTGTCCGGCTTGGTCGCAAGCCATATCGCCCGGACCGAGTCGGCACCCTGCCCGTGCCACGAGCACACCTACGTGTTCCGTGGTCACGGTCCCGCCAACGGCACTGCCCGGTACGTCGGCGCAAAGCTGGTCGACGTCGCCCGCCGCGCCGACGTCTCCGCGGCAACGGTCTCGAACGTGCTGAACCGGCCGGACACGGTCGCGGAGCGAACGCGAATCAGGGTGGAGACAGCCATCGCGGAACTCGGCTACGTCCGTGCGGGCCAGTCGGGGGAGACGGCCGCGCACTGGCGCCGTACCGGTTTCGCGACCTGGCTGTTCCATCCGGCCACGACGGGGTGGTACCCGAAGAAGGCCCCGCAGGAGGCGCGCCCCGTACCCGTGATGGCGCACCCTTGGCCAGGGGTGCCGGCGCGGGGCCGGAATGCCTCGGGCCGTGCCGACGCGTGCTGGCTGCCGATCGCACGAGGCCTCACTCCGCACGGACTCAGGCACTCCCACAAGACAGTCATGGAGGAGCTCAGGACCCCGCCCAAGCTCATGGACGAACGGATGGGGCACGAGGATGGCTCCGTGCAGGCCCGCTACTCGCACATCACGGCGCGGATGAGGCACCGGCTCATGGACGAACTGACCGAGCAGTGGGAGGACGCGTTGGTGGCACGGTCTGCCATGCACCCGCGGTCACCGGTGCGCGCGCTCGATGGGCTGCTGAGAGCGCGTCAGGGGTGACATTCGGGGAGTCGATTCCTTGATCCACTCCCCAGGGACCCTGTGGAACCAGTCAGGGCCGGATTCCCGTGAAGGGAAACCGGCCCTGACCTGGTGTTTCAGCTGTCGTGGGCAGGGCAGCCAGTCATCGACGGTTGTTGGCGGTCGGCTGCGGTCGTGGTATTTGCTGCTTCCACTCGTCCACCGTCCACCCTCGGTAGTTCGGCTTCAAAGGTCGGCACCCAGCGTGCGCTGCCACGCAGGCATTGGGAAGGGCGCATGGCCGGCGGAACGAGAGCTCCATGCGCACGCGAGTTGGTACAGCAAGCAGGCCGCACGTGCACGCTTTCCAACTGTGGTGGTGGGGTGTCGGGGTGCGTGCGGGGGCGTTCACCTGCATTCATGGGCGGATGGGCGGTGTGTTGGAGTGGGCTTGCGGTCTCGTCTGAACATCCGCGAACGGTGGTGAATGAGACGGAAACTGAGACGGTGGCGGCCGACCGATCGCCTGCTCCTGCCCAGGTGAGCGCTCAAGATGGCTCGCTACCGCGGTCTCGGCTTCGGCACGGGTTGGGGACGATTGGTGACCTGCCCTCGGATTCAGACTGGCTTCATCTCAGCGCGGATAGTGCCGTCGTCCGGCAGTACGAGCACCGCTCGTCCGGCATGCCAGTCGCGGGAGACGAGATAGAAATGAGTTGGCGTTTTCGCAAGGGCGACGAAGCCCTTGTAGCGGAAGCGGTAGGGGCCACTTCCACTGCCTTGGTCTTTTACGGTGATCCCCGGAATGCTGTGGGCGATCCTCGCCCCCGAATAGATTAAAACATATGGGTAGGCCTTGAAACCGTTATTCGCGTCGATGCCAGCATCAGCCTTGCCCTTATACGCCGCGTAGCGGGTCGCAAATGTAAACAAGGCGGCCGCCATCAGCCCGGCCAGCAGTACCTCAGCGGTGAACCATACCCGCCGGCCGGTCGGTGCGCGCTTGTCTGGGTTACCCCAGTCTCCGGGACTCAGTCGAAGTCCGTACAGCCACAGTCCCGATCCCAGAGCTACAACAAGTGGTGCCCACACCCAACGGGAATTCCCCGCCGAGTCCAGACGCGACGTTCCCACCGCCAAGTCCGAGAACGCCGAGGAGAATAACAGCAAGACAGCCATGCTGGGGTACATGAACCATCTGGCGACCACACGGCGCCTTGTCACATTCCGGGGGCCTGACAGTGCATGGGTGATCAGGAGCAGCACCATCGCCAGGCCTAGGCCAGTCAGGAAAAGGAACAGCACTGGAAAAAAAATCGCCCGCGGACTGCTGGCCAAGTAGCTCTGTACGGAGAACTGGAGGTCGCGCGGCGGCACCCCGAAGAAGGAGTAGTACGCATCCGTGTACGTGCTGCCGAAGAAATAGAGCAACCCGATGACGAGGGTTCCCGGCGCGAGGATGGATGCCGCCTTGTCGAGGAAGGACATCCACCGTGGGGGGCCTGGCTGAGGCTGACTTTTCACTCGCGGTACACGCACGCGCGGGCTCCGACACTCCGGCGGGCGCCGCCGGCCGCCGCCCTGGGAATCGGGCATGACCACAATGTGACCAGCCACGCTCCCAGGCAAACGCCGAGTCACTCCATCTGGCTGGCAGGGACTCGGCACTCAAAGCGACCGCCCACAGGGTTGTGCCCGCGTTTCTGTTGTGTGCCAGCTGGATGCCGTAGCGGGCAATGGGCACCCCAAGGTCGGGTGCCTGCACCGAAAACCGCTTTAGGAGCGAGGTGGGGCGACTGCTCCTCCGACCTGCGAACTGTCCACATGGGTGGATCGAGGGGCAGTCACCCGCCGGCCACTGCCGTTCCCCGTGGCTCCCCGCTAGATCTGGCACGGGTGTGGCACGGGACCTTCTGATCCGTAGCTCTACAGAGATCGGTCATCAGGGGTCATACAGGCTGCCGGACGGACGGTGAGGGGTACCGACGGCTATGGTCGGTTGCCGTAGTTGCTGTACTTCGCTGCTGTACTGCAACCGAGGCACGCGGGCAGACCCCGAGGAGCCTGCCCCCGCCCGTCACTTGCCCTTCGGCTTGTGCTTGGTCGGGTCAACTGCGAACGCCAGGGCGTCCCCATCCTTGCCGTCCGCGCCTACATGGGAGCCGGCCCGTGGGTGACGACAGCGCTCAGACGCCCGCCGGGCCGCGAACTCACGCCAACCCAGCAAACCGTCAACCGCGCGCTGTCCGCGGCACGGGCACCGGCCGAGCGCGGCGTCGCACGACTGAAGTCCTGGCAGATCTTCCGCAGATCCCGGTGCAGCCCGAATCGAATGTCGTCGATCTCTGCCGCCGTCCTCACTCTGGAGCGGCAGCGCTGAAAAACCTCAGTGGGTGCCATCTGAGTCTTTATGGGAGACGGTGCGGGGCTTTACCGGCGGCGGGCCGGCACAACCCCGCCTGCGCGGCCTTCAGGGGCCCCTTGAAGCGCTCGTATTCCGGCGGGCGGGGATGAAGTGGAAAGATTCTAGCCATGCTGGCGTTCATTTCAAGCCATCCATATAGGCTCAAAGTTCAAAATTTTGGCTATTACGCACCAAATATGCGGTGACGAACAGTGCTACGCGGGTTGCCGGGCAGGACGCTTGATGTTTAACTGCCGTGACGAGAATTAAGGTGGAGGATATGCTTAGAGGCAAGCTGAAGAGTCTGTTGGTAGCTAGTGCCATGATTGCCGGGGCCCTAGTGGTGGTGGGTGCACCCAGCGCGAGCGCCGCTACATCCGGCTGCATCGATCTCGGCTTTAGCCCGCTAAACACCTCCACCTCCACGGGATATTTTGACTCAAGGGCGACTCTCCGGACTCACCCATATGCCACCTGTGGCTCAATGGGAACATATCCGGCTGGAACCAATTTTGATGTCTGGTGTTACAACATTAACCAGCATGGAAATAAATGGTTCTACGTGCGAATTGCCGGTACTGAAATCAAGGGTTGGCTGTATGAGGGCCCTGCTGTGCTTTGGGGTCTGGGCACTACCAGGGAATGTCCGTTCCCTGCCTGAAGTATGCCTGCTAATTTAGCGCTCACATGTTCCGTGCAGCCATTCACCAATGGCTAACACGGTGGGGCGGATCAGATTCGATGGCGGTACCTGGAACCTGAGCGTTCAGCTCGTGGGCGCGTCGCCATTGGGTGCGTCGGATGAGCATCGGAGCCCTCTGGGGCCGTTGCTAACCGCAGTATGAGCGGCGCTTTCGCAACTCGCGTCTTGGGCAATAATACTTGTGACGTTTTCTGTAAAGGTGACCATTCGTGCGACTAAGAAGTCGAATTTCATCCATTTTGGCAGCCGGTGCAATTCTTGGCGCAACCCTCGTAGGGTTTAGTGCACCTAGCGCTAGTGCTGCGGGCGTTTGCGATCTCCCCAACCTTCCCGCGAATAATTCCAACGGCGTTGGCCATTTTTTCGATAAAGCCACCCTTAGAGCTCAACCGTACTCTGACTGTGGTTCTATGGGTACCTATTCGGTGCGCACAAAGTTCGACGTATGGTGCTGGAAGATAAACGCGTATGGAAATCCCTGGGTCTATGTCCGCATAGCTGGCACTGAACTAAAGGGATGGCTCTACACCGGCCACTTCGTTCTGGACTCCGGATCAGTCAAAGACTGCCCCATCTAGCCTCGTCAACTCTGGTGAAGCGGCTTCTACCATCGGCTGACGTCGAGCTTCGCTCTCTTCCTGCACCCACCACCCAGCCCAGCTCCCATCCCGTCCGCCGTCGACCCACATACCGTGGAGCGGGCGTGGTCCATGGCGTCCAGGTGGAGCGCGCCACTGTACGAACGACCTGGACGCCATGGGCCGCGTCTGCTCGGCTTCGCCTGGGTCGACGGCGGACGGGATGGGAGCTCCCCGCGCGCGCCACTAGGGACCCGCGGGCGGAAACGGCGCCCCCTCCATCCCGGTGTCGGCCGATCCCCCGCCGGAGGCATTGCCTTGACGGTGGCCTGGGTGCGGGATCGGCGGGCCGTTCGAACGCCTGCGCATCTGGCAGCGTCGGACCGTATGCCGCCGCCACCACGATCCGGCCTCTTTCGGTAACACAAAGCTTTTTTGACCTGCACCGTTGGGGATCACATTCGCCCCCGTGCCCGTGTTGGAATTTGGCCGCTGCGTGCGGCGACGGGCGGGCGGCGACGTGCGCCGGTGGCGAAGACATGGAGGCGGCGCGGCGGCGACCGACCGGCGCCGCCGCGCTTGGCGCGGCCCTCGGACTGATCCGACCCCCTGTGGGCTACCGGGTGGAAAGGGGTGCGCGTGTGGCCCCTGAAAACGTGGGCGTTGGGGTCTAGCTGTTGTTGATCTTTTCCATCCCTGAGGCCGGATCGTGGTGGCGGTGGTGTGCGGGCCGGAGCGGCCGTTGATGCGCTTGGGCGTGGTCTGCAGCCCGTAGATCGACAAGCGTCGTCGGCCGCCGGTCGAGCGAGCGCAGCGAGCCTTGATGAAGTAGGGAAGGTCTCCGGTCCGGATCCCTCGGCTCGGTACTCATCGAGCAGGCTGAAGAGGAGCTTGATCGCAGGTACACCTGCTGCCTCGGCGTCACGCTCGATCTCGACTGACCATAACGGCGCTGTGCTTCGCCCGCACCGAGGAGATCCGGGCGCTCACCTGGGACCACGTCTTCCTGAAAGGCCGACCGGATGTCGATCCGCTGCGAACCGCACATCGCCGTTTGGCGATCGGTCCGGAAGAGTGGAGACACCAAGACACGGAAGTCTCGGCGCACTCCGTCGAAGCCCTCGGGCGGCAGTTCGAAGACCAGGGATGGGATCGGCTCGCCGCCGACTGAGGAGTGAGAGCGCGTCAAGGGTGACGTTCGGGGAGTCGTTTTCTTGATCCACTCCCCATTCACTCCCCGAGGACCCTGCGGAACGAGTCAGGGCCGGTTTCCCGTGAAGGGAAACCGGCCCTGACCTGGTGTTTCAGCTGTCGGGGTGGCGGGATTTGAACCCACGACCTCTTCGTCCCGAACGAAGCGCGCTGCCAAGCTGCGCTACACCCCGATGTCGCTGCTTCTCGCGGCGACGACGTTTACTTTAGCCCACTGGTGGCCGGAGACGAAATCCGGTTTAGACGCGGCGGCGGACCGGGGTCGGGCGGGTGTGGTCCAGGGCGACCAGGAGGACTGCCAGGGCATACATAGCGAGGCCTATGAGGAGGGCGTTCGCCAGGGTGCTGCGGTAGCCGTGGGCTTCGGCGTCCAGGAAGGGGTAGAGGTAGCGGGCCGGGGCGGACGGGGGGAGGAAGGCCGCTCGGGCGAGGGAGAAGATCAGGTAGGCCAAGGGGTAGAGGAGCCAGCTCGCCGCCTGGCGCAGGTGCAGGCGGGCGGCCGGGGTGAGGAGGAGCCAGTCCAGGACGGCCGCCAGGGGGACCACTGTGTGGAGGAGCTGGAGGGCTGCCCACTGGGCGTGCCAGCGTGCGGGGGGTGCGGTCGCATCCGTCATCGAGAACGGGGGTGTGGTGTGTGCCAGGAGCAGGTGGTAGACCAGCGCGGTGATCACGGCGTAGAGGAGCATGGCGCCTGTCACGGACGAGGGCAGGGGGCGGCGCGCCCGCCAGGCCCTGGAGGCCGACAGGAGCATGACCACGGTCAGCAGGATGTTGGTCTGGATGCTGAAGTAGCTCAGGGTCCGGGCGGGGGTACCCAGGAGGAGTTCCAGGCCGACGCCGACCGCTGCCGCGAAGGCGATCGCGAGGCGGAACAGCGCCACCAGAGGGCGGCGGGTCGGTGCCACCACCGCGGTGGCCGGGACCGGTGCGGGCAGCAGAAGGGGTGGGCCCGGGACCGCGGGCAGGTCCGGGATGTCCCTGGGTATCGGGGCGATCATGCCCTCACGCTAAGCATGGAGGATGAAAGGGGCCATTTGGGGCAGTCCGGGTGGGTTAATGCCTTGGGTCTGAGGGCGGCGGGCGTGTCACTGCCTCAGGTCCCGAGAGTGGCGGGCGGGGCAATGTCTAGGGCCGCCGAGAGTGGCAGGGGGCAATGTCTCGGGCCCCGAATGCTGCTTCCCCTGGACAGCCCCGGCCGACCCCGCCGGCCCCGCAGCCCCGGCAACCTCCGCAGCCCCGTCCTCCCCTACTCCCGCCCCACCAACGTCAGCAGCGTCGCCTCCGGAGGGCAGGCGAAGCGGACGGGGGTGTAGCGGTTCGTGCCGCAGCCTGCCGAGACGTGGAGGTAGGACGTACGGCCCTCCGACGTGTGCGTGGAGAGGCCCTTCACGCGGTCCGTGTCCAGGTCGCAGTTGGTGACAAGGGCGCCGTAGAAGGGGATGCACAGCTGGCCGCCGTGGGTGTGGCCGGCCAGGATCAGGGGATAGTCGTCCGCCGTGAAGGAGTCCAGGACGCGCAGGTACGGGGCGTGGACGACACCCATCGAGAAGTCGTACGTACCGGAGGGTCCGCCGGCCACCTGGGCGTAGCGGTCGCGCTTGATGTGGGGGTCGTCCAGGCCGGTCAGCTCGATCGAGATGCCCTCGATCTTCAGGACGCCCCGCGTGTTCGTCAGGTTCAGCCAGCCCGCCGAGTCGAAGCCGTCCCTGAGGTCCTCCCAGGGGTTGTGGACCACGCCCACGGCCGGAGCATTGCCGTTCAGGCCGTGGCGGCCGCTGGTCTTCTCCAGCAAGTAGCGGGCGGGGTTGCGGGGTTTGGGGCCGTAGTAGTCGTTGGAGCCGAAGACGTACGCGCCCGGGAACTCCATCAGCGGGCCGAGCGCGTCGAGGACCTCGGGGATGCCCTCGGAGTCCGAGAGGTTGTCGCCCGTGTTGATCACGAAGTCCGGGCGCAGGCCCGCCAGTGAGTGCAGCCAGCGCTGCTTCTTGCGCTGTCCGCCGACCATGTGGATGTCGGAGACCTGGAGCAGGCGCAGCGGGCGCATCCCCGGCGGGAGAACCGGGACCGTCACTCGTCGGAGGCGGAAGGAGCGGGCCTCGAAGCCCGCCGCGTAGGCCAGTCCGGCGGCGCCTGCCGCCATGATTCCCAGGGGTACTCCGTATCGCGCGCGCATACGACCATCGTGTCAGACCCCACCTTCACGCCGAGACCGGCCGCCGGGAAGCCGGAGATCGGCCCTCGCAGGGAAGCCGGAGATCGGCCGTCGCCGGGTGGCCTGAGATCGACCGTCGCCTGGTGACCCGAATCTGCCGTCGCCACGTACCCCGAGTCCTGCCGTCGCCACGTCTCCCGCGACCGGCCGCCGCGTAAATGGGCGGGCGCCCCCGGTGTCGTACCTGCGACAATCGACCCCATGACCACCACGCTCAAGTCGAAGCTGCAGGACGACCTCAACGCTGCGATCAAGGAGCGCGACGAGCTCCGCTCCTCGACGCTCCGGCTGACGCTCACCGCGATCACCAAGGAGGAGGTCGCGGGCACGGAGAAGCGAGAGCTCTCCGACGACGAGGTCCTCAAGGTGATCACCAAGGAGGCCAAGAAGCGCCGCGAGGCGGCCGAGGCCTTCGCGCAGGGCGGCCGGGCCGAGCAGGCCGAGCGGGAGCGGGCGGAGGGCGAACTCCTCGCCACGTACCTGCCCAAGCAGCTGTCCGACGACGAGCTGAACGCGATCGTCGCTCAGGCCGTCGAGGAGGCGAAGGCGGCCGGAGCCGAGGGGCCGCGGGCCATGGGCGCCGTGATGAAGATCGTGAACCCGAAGGTGGCCGGCCTGGCCGAGGGCGGCCGCGTCGCCGCCGTGGTGAAGAAGCTCCTTCAGGGCTGAGCCCCTGAGCCCCTTCAGGGCTGAGCCCCTGAGCCCCGGAGCCCCTTCAGGGCTGAGCCCCGAGACCTCTGGGACGACCGCGGGGCCGCACCCCCATCAGGGTGCGGCCCCGCTGCCATGCCGGGAGCCGGGAGGATCCCGCCGGGTCTAGCCCAGCAGGCCCCCGTTTCCGTTCCCGTTGTTCCCGCCGTTGGCCTGGCCCTGGATGAAGTTGCCGGGGAGGGAGAACGTCGGCGTCGGGAAGGTGCCGCCGGTGGTGTCGCCCGTGGTGCCCGCGGTCGTGCCACCGTCAGTGAGGCCGCCGATCAGTCCCCCGATCACGCCGCCCGTGTTGTCCCCGTTCTTCCCCCCGTTGTTCCCCCCTCGGCCTTTTCCCTCGTCATCACCCCGGTCGTCGGGGATGTCGACCAGGTTGAACTCCGGGGCGTCCTTGCCCGCCAGGGCACCGGCCATGGCGTCCTTCCAGATCGGGCCCGGGACCTGACCACCGAAGACGAGGTCGCGGTAGACACCGCCGATGGTGATCCGGGTCATCTTCACGTTCTGCTTGGCGCTGCCGACCCAGACCGCGCCGGCCATGTTGGGCGTGTATCCGACGAACCAGGCGTTCTTGCGCTCGTCGGTCGTACCCGTCTTGCCCGCGCTCTCACGGTCGGTCAGGCCTGCCTGCTGGCCGGTACCGGAGTCGACCACGCCGCGCAGCAGCGTGTTGACGGTGTCGGCGGTCTTTTCGGTCATCGCGCGCGAGCAGGTCGACTTGGGCACATCGAGCGACTTCTGCTCGTTGCCGATCTTCTGGGTGATCGACTCGATGGAGACCGGGGTGCAGTACATGCCCCGCGCGGCGAAGGTGGCGTACGCGTTCGCCATGGTCAGCGGGGAGAGGCCGATCGAACCGAGAGCGATGGAGGGGGTCTCCGGAAGCTTCGAGCCGTCGCCCTGCACCACATGCAGCGCGTCGGTCATCTTCACCACCGGGCACAGACCGATGTCGGAGATCAGCTGCACGAAGTAGGTGTTGATGGACTTCGCCATCGCCTCCTTCATGCGGTACGGGCCGTGCTCCGACGTGTTCTCGTTCTCGACGGTCTCGCCCTTGGTGTTGACGTAGGGGTTGCTGCTGCACCGCTGGACCGGGCTCGGGTAGTTCATCTTGTACGGCGACGAGTACGCCTGTGTCGCCGGTTTGCCGCCCTCGATCGCGGCTGCGGCCACGAACGGCTTGAACGTCGAACCGGTCGGGAAGCCGTAGTTGGAGCCGCCCAGGTCCCGGTTGACCGAGAAGTTGTACTCGGTCTCGTCCTTGCCGTAGCCGAAGGGCTTCGACTGGCCCATCGCCAGGACCTTGCCGGTGCCGGGCTCGACCAGGGTGGCGGCCGCGGCGACACTGTCGGACTTGTAGACGTGGTCCTTCAGGGAGGCCTGGACGGACTCCTGGGCCTGCGGGTCCATGGTCGTGCGGATGGTCAGGCCGCCGCGGTTCCAGAGCTTGGCGCGGTCCTCGCGGGTCTTGCCGAAGGTCGGGTCGGTGAGGAAGACGTTCTCGACGTACTTGCAGAAGAACGCGGCACCCTTGCTGGCGGTGATGCAGCCGTTCTTCGGCCGGCTGACGTGCAGTCCGAGCGGCTTCTCCTTCGCCGCGTCGGCCTCCGCCTGGGAGATGTCGCCGACCTCGGCCATGCGCCGCAGGACGGTGTTGCGGCGCTTTGTGGCCTCGGCCTCGTCGTTCACCGGGTCGTAGCGACTCGGGGACTGGACGATGCCGGCCAGCATTGCCGATTCCTGCAGGTTCAGGTCCTTGGCGTGCTTGGAGAAGTAGCGCTGGGCCGCGGCCTCGACGCCGTAGGCCTGTTCGCCGAAGAACGTGATGTTCAGGTAGTTCTCGAGGATCTTCTTCTTGCCGAGCTTCTCCTCGATCTGGATCGCGTACTTCAGCTCGCGGACCTTGCGGCCGAGGGTCTGCTGGGTGGCCTCGGCGACCTTCGTCGGGTCGTCGCCGGCCTCCTCGATGAAGTAGTTCTTCACCAACTGCTGGGTGAGCGTGGAGGCGCCCTGGGCGACCCCGCCGCTCTGCGCATTCTTGTTGAGCGCGCGCAGCAGGCCCTTGAGGTCGATCGCGCCGTGCTTGTAGAAGCGGGAGTCCTCGATCGCGACGATCGCCTTCTGCATGTACGGCGAGATGTCCTTGAGGTCCACCACCGTACGGTCGCGGGAGTAGACGGTCGCGAGCTGGTTGCCCTTGCTGTCCAGTATGGTCGTGCGCTGGCTGAGCTGGGGGCTCTTGAGGTTGGCCGGGATCTCGTCGAAGCCCTTGACCGAGCCCTTGGCCGCGAGTCCGAGCGCGCCGGCAGCAGGCAGCGCGATACCGGCCATCACGGCTCCCGCGAGCACACTGACACCGAGGAACTTGGCGGCCTGCTGCGTTGCCGACAGGCCACCGCCCGAGCGCTTCTTTGGCATGGGGGCAGCCTAATCCGTACTGATGAGCGTTCCGATGGAGCGACCGCTTCCCGGGAGGTTCGGGTGCCGGATCGTGATGTCCCGGATGTCCGCCCCGGGCGCATCAGGGCAGGCCGGAGGGGTGCCGTCGCATCGCGGCGCGCAGAGCAGGACGCCTACCTTCTCATTTGCCGGACACGCGCGCAGGCCTTGGCCTAAGCTGCTCTCAACTGTCACAGCAGTGCGGCCACGTATCAATACGTCCGGCGACCCCGAATCGTTCCGGAAGTACCCCGACTTTTTGGTGGGGGCGTGTCCGAATCCGCCTCGTGTGTCACCTGGCGCCCGTTGTGGCGCACCACGGCTGTCCCGGTTTGCCGGAATGATCACGCATGTCGTCAGCTCACTCCCGCGGGTGATCTGCCGCTTACCCATAGTCCGTTCGGGCCATTCAAGATTGGGCCCGAAGGGGGTGTTGCGCTGTGCCCGCCTTCCGTAACGTCCTCAACTGGCGGCGGTGAATATGCCGCTGCCGCCGTGGGGGAGCCTCGATTCGGGAGAGGACGGCGCCGGTATGGGCTGGGTAACCGACTGGAGTGCGCAGGCTGCCTGCCGCACTACCGATCCGGATGAACTGTTCGTTCAGGGAGCAGCGCAGAACAGGGCCAAGGCGGTGTGTACCGGATGCCCGGTTCGCACTGAATGTCTGGCTGACGCGCTGGACAACCGCGTGGAGTTCGGCGTGTGGGGAGGCATGACGGAGCGGGAGCGCCGCGCACTGCTGCGCAGGCGGCCCACCGTGACGTCCTGGCGCCGGCTGCTGGAAACCGCCCGCTCGGAGTACGAGCGCGGCACGGGCATCGTGCCCCTCGACAGCGACGAGGTGTACGAGAACTACGCGGCGGTGAGCTGAGGGCAACGCCCTCGGCCTGGCCCCAGGGCCACTCCGACCGGCCATGAACCATGGGAAGCACCGGTCCGGCGTGTGTCGTGGGCAACACCCGGAAGTGGCACCCCGTCGGCGAGACGTCGGCGACACCACGGGACACAGCTCAGTCAGGCGTGCGTCCGTACGCCGCCCGGCGACGACGGCTGTGCCTTCCGGGGCGAGTGCTACGGCAGCTCCGTTCTTCCTGCCGCGAGCCGGTCCCCGATGTCGCGCAGGCCCGTGAGGTCGTGCACGTCACCGGGCAGCGCGGGTACCTCGACCACCGCCACCTCGGGGTGGCGGGCGGTGAAGCGGTCACGCGTGCGCTGCTCGCGCGAGAGCAACTGCATGCGCTCGGCGTGCAACCTCAACAGACTTGCGGCCAGCTGGTCGACGGACCGCTCCGTGTCCGCGCCCGGAGAGCTGTCGTCCGGGGAGCCGTCGTCCGCGGCGGGGGAGCCGTCGTCCGGAGCCGGTGTTGCGGAAGCAGGAGATTCTGAACTGTCGTACGTGTCGGGAGAGTTACGAAGTCCAGCTTTCCCGCCCCCCTGATCGACAATGCGGGGCTCCTCAAGATTTTCCGCGGCGGCGAGCGCCCGCTCGGCCGACAGGCGGCCGGCGCCGCTGCCGTGGACCCGGTTGAGCACCAGACCCACCAGCGGCATGTCCTCGGCGGCCAGCCGCTCCACGAAGTACGCGGCCTCGCGCAGCGCGTCCCGCTCCGGGGCTGCCACCACGAGGAACGCCGTACCGGGCGCCTGGAGCAGCTTGAACGTGGCGTCCGCGCGCGTTCGGAAACCACCGAAGGTGGTGTCCATCGCGGCCACGAACGTCTGTACGTCCTTCAGCAGCTGGCCGCCCAACAGCTTGCCCAGCGTGCCGGTCATCATCGACATGCCGACGTTGAGGAACGCCATTCCCGCGCGGCCGCCGAGCTTCGCCGGAGCCGTCAGCAGGCGGATCAGGCGGCCGTCCAGGAAGGAGCCGAGCCGCTTGGGCGCGTCCAGGAAGTCCAGCGCGGAACGGGACGGCGGGGTGTCCACCACGATCAGGTCCCACTCGTCCCGGGCCCGCAGCTGCCCCAGCTTCTCCATCGCCATGTACTCCTGCGTGCCCGCGAAGCCCGCCGAGAGCGACTGGTAGAAGGGGTTCGCCAGGATCGCGGCCGCCCGCTCGGGGTCCGCGTGCGCCTCGACGACCTCGTCGAACGTACGCTTCATGTCGAGCATCATGGCGTGCAGTTCGCCGCCCGCCCGTCGCCCGCCACCGCCCTCGACCGCATCGCCGCTCGATTCCCCTCCCTGATCCTCGGTGCCCTTCACCCGCCGGGGCACGTTGTCGAGGGAGTCGATGCCCATCGACTGGGCGAGCCGCCTGGCCGGGTCGATGGTGAGCACGACCACCTTGCGGCCCCGCTCGGCGGCCCTGAGCCCGAGCGCGGCCGCGGTCGTCGTCTTGCCGACCCCGCCCGAGCCGCAGCAGACCACGATCCGGGTCTTCGGGTCGTCCAGCAGCGAGTCGATGTCGAGCACGCGCGCGGGGGAGAGGTGCGGGCGGGCGGCGTCCTGCGCCTCGGCCGGGTCCGGACTCATGACAACCCCTGTTTCCGCAGCTCGGTGGCGAGTTCGTACAGCCCCGCGAGGTCCATGCCCTCGGCGAGCAGCGGCAGTTCGTGCAGCGGCAGGCCCAGCTCGCCGAGGACCGCGCGCTGCTCCTGCTCCAGCGCGTACCGCTCCGCGTACTCCGCGGCCTGCTCCAGCAGCGGGTCCACCAGCCGCTCGGCGTTCCCGCCCCGCCGTGCCCCGCCGAGCCCCGCGGCCGACAGGGCCTGCGCAACGGAAGAACGTGTCACGGTCCGTACGAGTTCCAGGTCGGTGGCGTCCAGCACCTGGGGCCGGACCATGTTCACGATGACCCTGCCGACCGGCAGCCGGGCCGCCCGGAGTTCGGCGATGCCGTCGGCGGTCTCCTGGACCGGCATCTCCTCCAGCAGCGTCACCAGGTGCACCGCCGTCTCCGGCGACTTCAGCACCCGCATCACCGCCTGCGCCTGATTGTGTATCGGGCCGATCTTCGCGAGCCCGGCGACTTCGTCGTTGACGTTGAGGAAACGCGTGATGCGGCCGGTCGGCGGGGCGTCCATGACGACGTAGTCGTAGGCGAACCGCCCGGACTTGTCCTTGCGGCGGACCGCCTCGCACGCCTTGCCGGTCAGGAGGACGTCCCTGAGGCCCGGCGCGACGGTGGTGGCGAAATCGATCGCGCCGAGCTTCTTCAGGGCCCGGCCGGCGCCGCCGAGTTTGTAGAACATCTGGAGATAGTCCAGAAGGGCCAGTTCGGGATCGATCGCGAGGGCGTACACCTCCCCGCCGCCCGGAGCGACCGCGATCTTCCGCTCCTCGTAGGGCAACGCCTCTGTCTCGAAGAGCTGTGCGATGCCCTGCCGGCCCTCGACCTCCACGAGAAGCGTCCGCTTCCCCTCGGTCGCGAGGGCCAGCGCGATTGCGGCGGCGACCGTCGTCTTTCCGGTCCCGCCCTTGCCGCTGACGACCTGGAGCCTGCTCACGCCTTCGAGACTAACGAGTCCGGCCGACGGCCACGCGGGAGGCTGTGGATAACAGGGCTCACGGCCGTCCGCCTGTCCCGTGGGTCACAGCGGCTACAGTCGGCCCATGACCAAGTGGGAATACGCAACCGTGCCGCTGCTCGTCCATGCCACGAAGCAGATTCTGGACACCTGGGGCGAGGACGGCTGGGAGCTCGTCCAGGTCGTGCCCGGGCCCAACAACCCCGAACAGCTCGTGGCCTACCTGAAGCGGGAGAAGCAGGCGTGAGCGCGGTCGAGGCCAAGCTGGCCGAACTGGGCCTGACCCTGCCGGAGGTCGTACCGCCGCTGGCCGCGTACCAGCCGGCCGTGCAGTCCGGTGTGTACGTGTACACCGCCGGCCAGCTGCCGATGGTCGGGGGCAAGCTGCCGGTCACCGGCAAGGTGGGCGCCGAGGTCACGGCGGAGGAGGCCAAGGACCTGGCCCGCACCTGCGCCCTGAACGCGCTGGCCGCGGTGAAGTCCGTGACCGGTGACCTCGACCGCATCGCGCGCGTGGTGAAGGTCGTCGGCTTCGTCGCCTCGGCCTCCGACTTCACCGGGCAGCCCGGTGTCGTCAACGGCGCCAGCGAGCTGCTCGGCGAGGTCCTCGGAGACAAGGGCGTGCACGCCCGCAGCGCGGTCGGCGTCGCGGTGCTCCCGCTGGACGCGCCGGTGGAGGTCGAGATCCAGGTCGAGCTGGTGCCGTAACCCGGCTCGTACGCCTGCCGCAGCCCCTCTGACCTCGGGCACCTCTCGAACATTCGCCCTATACGGGATAGCCTCCGGCCATGGCGAATGGGCAGTGGTACCCCCAGGAGTGGCCGGACCGCATCCGTGCACTCGCGGACGGCACCCTCACACCGGTGTCCCCCAGGCGCGCGGCCACGGTGCTGCTCCTGAAGGACACCGCGGCCGGCCCGGTCGTCCACATGCTGCGCAGACGCGCCTCCATGGCCTTCGCCGGAGGCGCGTACGCATATCCGGGCGGCGGCGTCGACCCGCGCGACGACGACCGGCAGGTCCGCTGGGCGGGCCCCCCGCGCGCGTGGTGGGCCGAGCGGCTCGGCGTCGACGAGGCCGGCGCCCAGGCGATCGTCTGCGCCGCCGTCCGGGAGACGTACGAGGAGGCCGGCGTCCTGCTGGCCGGGCCCGACCCCGACTCGGTCGTCGGCGACACGACCGGCGACGACTGGGAGGCGGACCGTGCGGCCCTGGTCGCGCGCGAGGTGTCCTTCGCCGAGTTCCTGGACCGCCGCGGCCTGGTGCTGCGCTCCGACCTGCTGGGCGCCTGGACCCGCTGGATCACCCCGGAGTTCGAGTCCCGCCGCTACGACACCTGGTTCTTCGTCGCTGTCCTCCCCGAGGGCCAGCGCACCCGCAACGCCTCCACGGAGGCCGACCGCACGGTGTGGATCCGCCCCGAGGAGGCCGCCGCCGGGTACGACAAGGGCGAGCTGCTCATGATGCCGCCCACCATCGCCACCCTGCGCCAGCTGCTTCCCTACGCCACCGCCGCCGAGGCGCTCACCGCCGCGCCCGCGCGGGACATGACGCCCGTGCTGGCGCGCGCCCGCCTGGAGGGCGGTGAGATCGTCCTGACCTGGCCGGGACACGACGAGTTCACCAAGCACGTCCCGACCGCTCCGAGCACCGGTGGAGGCCCCGCATGACCGATGCAGCAGCCCTGCCCGGCCAGCCCCGGGGCGGCGTTCTGTCGGGTCCCGCCACCGAGCGGGCCGTCAACGTGCTGGCGCCCAACGCCTCCGCGATGACCCTGGACGGCACCAACACCTGGATCGTCGCCGAGCCCGACTCCGACCTGGCCGTGGTGATCGACCCGGGGCCCCTGGACGATCTCCACCTGCGCAATGTCCTCGACACGGCCGAGCGGGCCGGTAAACGGGTCGCCCTCACGCTGCTCACTCACGGCCACCCCGACCACGCCGAGGGCGCCGCCCGCTTCGCCGGGCTGGCCGGCACGCGCGTGCGTGCCCTCGACCCGGCGCTGCGGCTCGGCGACGAGGGCCTCGCCGCCGGGGACGTGATTGCCGTCGGCGGCCTGGAGCTGAGGGTCGTACCGACCCCCGGGCACACCGCGGACTCCCTGTGCTTCCATCTCCCGGCCGATCGGGCCGTGCTGACCGGCGACACCATCCTGGGGCGCGGTACGACCGTCGTCGCGCACCCCGACGGCCGCCTGGGGGACTATCTGGACTCCCTGCGCCGGCTGCGGTCGCTGACTGTGGACGACGGCGTGCACACGGTCCTGCCGGGCCACGGGCCGGTCCTGGAGGACGCCCAGGGCGCGGTCGAGTTCTACCTCGCCCACCGCGCCCATCGCCTCGCCCAGGTCGAGACGGCCGTCGAGGACGGTTACCGGTCCCCCGCCGAGGTCGTCGCCCATGTGTACTCCGACGTGGACCGCTCTCTGTGGCCGGCCGCCGAGCTGTCCGTACGGGCCCAGATGGACTACCTCAGCGAGCACGGGCTCATCCAGCCCGAGTCCGGGCCCGTCTAGGCGCACGGGGCTTGTAAGACTGCACGGGGAGTCTTCAGACCGCGCAGGGCGCCTGCCGCCCGGGCGGCGACTTTCAGTCCGGGCGGGGCGCTTTGACGCCGTGCACGCGCGCGTACTCCTCGGCGAGCCAGGGGCCGAGGTCGTCCACGTACGACCGCAGGACGTGCGGGTCGCCGACGGGCTGGGAGCCGTACTCCGCCGCCCTGAGCAGCTGCGCGGCCCGCTGCGGGTAGTACGCGCCGAACACCTCGGCCATCTCCCGCAGATCGCTGGTCCAGCCCTGCCAGCGGGGCATGA
This sequence comes from Streptomyces sp. NPDC005728, assembly GCF_040630895.1. Lineage (NCBI taxonomy): Bacteria > Bacillati > Actinomycetota > Actinomycetes > Kitasatosporales > Streptomycetaceae > Streptomyces > Streptomyces sp. NPDC005728. Next base: position 137,984 of record NZ_JBEXYL010000010.1, on the reverse strand, counting down.
CGAGGGTGAAGCCGGTGCGCACCAGGTGCCGGGACATGAAGCGCGTCAGGGGCCGCAGAGCCTCCTCCGTGTCCCCGGCGGCGGCGATGCGCTCCCGCCAGCGGGGGAGGAGGAGTGCGAGGTCGCCGTTGGTCTCGCGGGCGAGCAGCGAGTCGGGGCGGTAGCGGGGCAGGTACTCGGCGAGGTCGTCCCCGAGCAGCGGGGTGCACAGGCAGGCCACGAACCAGCCCAGGTCGTACGTCTCCAGGTCGCTCAGCAGCCGCGCCCGGCCGTACAGCAGCGCGCCCACGCCGTCGATCTGCGGGAACTCCTTGTCGAGCGCATCGCCGAGGGCACGGACGGCCTCCCGGTCGGCGTCGGCCGGCTCCTCGCGCAGGGCGACCAGCAGGTCCAGGTCGCTGTGCCCCACGCGCGCGGTGCCGCGCGGAATCGACCCGTAGAGGTACGCGCTGTGCAGACGCGCCCCGAAGACGCCCACCAGTCCGTCGCGTGCGGCGGCCACGACCGGCCGGAACGCGTGCGGCACGCGCCCGAGGGACCCTTCACGCTCGATGTAGCCCTGGGCGTCGAGACCTTTGGGAGGAAGGGTTCCGGCCATGGGGTTACTGTGCCCGGTCGGGAGGTCTGGGACAGGTGATTTACGGCGGGATCACGGTGAACTTTTCGGCCCGGGCAGGCAGAAGTCCGCAGCCCACCGGGCCTCAGTGCGAGCCACGGAGCCTCAGTGTGAGCCGCGGGGCTTCAGCGCGAGCGCTTCGCCAGCCTCTCGACGTCCAGCAGGATCACGGCCCGCGCCTCCAGGCGGAGCCATCCCCGCTGGGCGAAGTCCGCCAGCGCCTTGTTCACGGTCTCGCGCGAGGCGCCGACCAGCTGGGCCAGCTCCTCCTGGGTGAGGTCGTGGACGACGTGGATGCCCTCTTCGGACTGCACGCCGAAGCGGCGCGAGAGGTCCAGCAGGGCGCGCGCCACACGGCCGGGTACGTCGGAGAAGACCAGGTCGGACATGGCGTCGTTGGTCTTGCGCAGCCGGCGGGCGACCGCGCGCAGCAGTGCGGTGGCCACCTCGGGGCGGGCGTTCAGCCAGGGCTGGAGGTCGCCATGGCCCAGGCCCAGCAGCTTGACCTCGGTCAACGCGGTGGCGGTCGCCGTACGCGGGCCCGGGTCGAACAGTGACAGCTCGCCGATCAGCTCGCCGGGGCCGACCACCGCCAGCATGTTCTCGCGGCCGTCGGGTGAGGTGCGGTGGAGCTTGACCTTGCCCTCGGTGACGACGTAGAGCCGGTCGCCCGGGTCGCCCTCGTGGAACAGGGAGTCGCCACGCGCGAGGGTCACCTCACTCATGGAGGCGCGCAGTTCCGCGGACTGCTCGTCGTCGAGAGCCGCGAAGAGCGGGTTGCGCCGCAGAACGTCGTCCACGAGTTCTCTCCTTGTCGACCTGCTCAGGGGATCTTGCTCCCCCTTGGTACCAGGGGACCGTGCTCCCCATATTGCCGGACGGTCCAAACAGTGTGATCTGTCACAAGGATGCCGCACAGGTGTCCCGAGGTAAGCGGCGGGGGTCCAATCGGGGGCTGATCTTCCGGGCCCGGAGCGGATGTCGGTGCCGGGCTCTAGGCTGGCCGGGTGTCCAAATCGCCGGTGAGAGCAGAGGCCAAGGGGGCTGGGCGGGTGGTCGTACGTCGTGATTCTGCTGTGGGCGAACAAGGCCCTGGCGGTAGTCGGAGAACCGGCAAAACGGATAAAAAGGGCGCGACTGTCGAGAAGAACGCGGCGACCGCGAAGGCGGCTGCGGAGACTGGAAAGACGGCCGCGGCGGCCAGGAGAACCGTGCCCGCCAAGAAGGCGTCGTCCGCCAAGAAGACCGTGCCTGCCAAGAAGACCGCCGTGAAGCCTCCGGCGAACGAGTCCCGTACGGCCCTGGTCCGCCGCGCCCGCCGGATCAACCGCGAACTCGCCGAGGTCTACCCGTACGCCCACCCCGAGCTGGACTTCGAGAACTCCTTCCAGCTGCTGGTCGCCACGGTGCTGTCCGCCCAGACCACCGACCTGCGCGTCAACCAGACGACCCCGGCGCTCTTCTCGAAGTACCCCACCCCCGAGGACCTGGCCGCCGCCAACCCGGAGGAGGTCGAGGAGATCCTCCGCCCCTGCGGCTTCTTCCGGGCCAAGACGCGGTCGGTCATAGGGCTCTCCAAGGGCCTCGTCGAGTCCTTCGGCGGCGAGGTGCCCGGCAGGCTGGAGGACCTGGTCAAGCTGCCCGGCGTCGGCCGCAAGACCGCCTTCGTCGTCCTCGGCAACGCCTTCGGGCGGCCCGGGATCACCGTGGACACGCACTTCCAGCGGCTGGTGCGGCGCTGGCAGTGGACCGAGGAGACCGACCCCGACAAGATCGAGGCGGCCGTCGGCACGCTGTTCCCCAAGAGCGAGTGGACCGACCTGTCCCACCACGTGATCTGGCACGGCCGCCGCATCTGCCACGCCCGCAAGCCCGCCTGCGGCGCCTGCCCCATCGCCCCGCTCTGCCCGGCCTACGGCGAGGGCGAGACCGACCCGGAGAAGGCGACGAAGCTCCTGAAGTACGAGAAGGGCGGCTTCCCGGGCCAGCGCCTGAAGCCCCCGCAGGCCTACCTCGACGCCGGTGGCAAGGCGGCGCCGCCGCTGGGGGCCGGATGACGGAACGATCTCGGGGCCCTCGGGCGTTGGACACGGCAGGACGGGGGTGGGCATGACGTACACGCGTGACACGCACAAGGACCCGGTGGCGCTGCGCAAGGAGGGCCTGCCGGGCTGGCTGGACCCGGTCGTGAGGGCCGTGGAGACGATCGAGCCGCTCCAGCTCAGCCGCTTCCTGCCGCCGGAGAACGGCTCGGGGCGGCAGTCGGCCGTGCTGATCCTTTTCGGCGACGGCGAGTGCGGCCCGGAGCTGCTGCTCATGGAGCGGGCCGGCTCCCTGCGCTCCCACGCCGGCCAGCCGTCCTTCCCCGGCGGTGCCCTCGACGCGGAGGACGGCGACCCGAAGACCGACGGCCCGCTCAGAGCCGCCCTGCGCGAGGCCGAGGAGGAGACCGGCCTCGACCCCGCCGGCGTCCAGCTCTTCGGTGTCCTGCCCGCCCTCTACATCCCGGTCAGCGGCTTCGTGGTCACGCCCGTGCTCGGCTGGTGGCGCAAGCCCAGCCCGGTCGGCGTGGTGGACCCGAACGAGACCGCCCGCGTCTTCACCGTCCCCGTGGCGGATCTCACGGACCCCGCCAACCGCGCGACCACCGTCCACCCCAGCGGCCACCGAGGTCCGGCATTTCTGGTCGAATCGGCCCTGGTCTGGGGTTTCACAGCCGGAGTGATCGACCGCTTGCTGCACTTCGCGGGCTGGGAGCGCCCCTGGGACAGGGGGAAGCAGGTCCCGCTCGACTGGCGGTCATGACAGGGTGTCGCCTGTGCTGTGTTCTTCGGGGATGCTGTGCCCCATTGCCACCGCGCGGCGGGCCGAACCCCGGGCCGACCTGGTGGGACCGGAGTGAATAGGCGAGGCCTGAAGCGGTGAACGTGCTGGACATCCTGTTGCTGGTCGCGGCCGTGTGGTTTGCGGTCGTCGGATACCGCCAGGGCTTCGTCGTCGGCATCCTGTCGGTGATCGGGTTCCTCGGCGGCGGTCTGGTCGCCGTGTACACACTGCCCGTCATCTGGGACGCCGTGACCGACAACGCGGAGGTCGGCACCACGGCCGCCGTCGTCGCCGTGGTCATCGTCATCGTCTGCGCCTCCGTCGGCCAGGCCCTGACCACCCATCTGGGCAACAAGCTGCGCCGCTACATCACCTGGTCCCCGGCCCGCGCCCTGGACGCCACCGGCGGCGCCCTGGTCAACGTCGTCGCGATGCTGCTCGTCGCCTGGCTGATCGGCTCCGCGCTCGCCCAGACCACGCTGCCGACGCTGGGCAAGGAGGTGCGCAGCTCCAAGGTGCTGCTGGGCGTGTCGGAGGCGCTGCCCGCCGAAGCCGACACCTGGTTCAAGGACTTCACCTCGGTCCTCGCGCAGAACGGCTTCCCGCAGGTCTTCAGCCCCTTCTCCAACGAGCCCATCAAGGACGTCGAGCCGCCCGACCCGGCCCTGGCGAACAGCACGGTCGCCACCCGCGCCCAGCGGTCCATCGTCAAGGTCACCGGCACCGCCCAGAGCTGCGGCAAGGTCCTGGAGGGCACCGGCTTCGTCTTCGCCGACCGCCGCGTCATGACCAACGCGCACGTGGTCGGCGGGGTCGACGCGCCGAGCGTGCAGATCGGCGGGGAGGGCCGCAAGTACGGCGCGAAGGTCGTCCTGTACGACTGGAAGCGCGACATCGCCGTCCTCGACGTACCGGATCTGAAGGCGACCGCCCTGCGGTTCACCACCAAGGACGCGGCCGGCGGTGACGGCGCGATCGTCGCGGGCTTCCCGGAGAACGGCTCGTACGACGTCCGTGCCGCGCGCGTGCGCGGGCGCATCACGGCCAACGGCCCGGACATCTACCACCGCGGCACGGTCAGCCGCGACGTCTACTCCCTGTTCGCGACCGTCCGTCAGGGCAACTCCGGCGGCCCGCTGCTCACGCCCGACGGCAGGGTGTACGGCGTGGTGTTCGCCAAGTCCCTCGACGACGCCGACACCGGCTACGCGCTCACGGCCGACGAGATCCAGCAGGACATCACCCAGGGGCGTACGGCGAACGAGCAGGTGGGCACCGACAGCTGCGCCCTGTAAGAGGGTCGGGGAGGCGTCCCGCGGGGCTCAGCCGCGATGACGCAGGCGCACGGAGACCCAGCGGGCCCGGCGGCGCAGGATGCGCGGAATCCCCACCCTCAGGTCCGCTTCTTCCGCGAGTTGCGGAGTGCCGCGCTGCGAGGAGCCAGGCCCGGCGGCGGAGCGGCGGTTGCGGGGTGCGTCACTGTAGTCGTGCGTCCAGCCCATACCCCGACGTCTGCCCCTGCCCCAAGGTCGATAACCGCTTCCGCGCCCCCCAATTGGCCTATGCGGCAGGCATGTGGCCGTTCGAGGGACAAGTGTTCAGGAACCGGATACTGCACGCACCGAACCGGTCACCGATCCGGCTCGGGATCCTTCAGCCAGTTGACGAGTTCGGTCGAGAACGCCGCAGGGTCCTCCTCGTGCGGAAAGTGCCCGAGACCGTCGAACAGGCGCCAGCGGTACGGGGCTTCGACGTACTCGCCCGAACCGGCCGCGCTGCGCGTGCGGGTCACCGGATCCAGTGAGCCGTGCAGATGCAGCGTCGGCACCCGAACCGGCCGCTTCATCCTGCGGTTGAACTGGATGCCGTCCGGGCGGGCCAGTGAGCGCACCAGCCAGCGGTACGGCTCGATCGCACAGTGCGCGGTGGACGGGATGCACATGGCCCGCTGGTACGTCTCCACGTCCGCGTCCTCGGGCAGCCGCGGCCCGGACCACTCCCGGATCAGCCGGCCCACCAGCGCGCCGTCGTCGGCGATCAGCTGACGCTCGGGGATCCACGGCCGCTGGAAGCCCCAGATGTAGGAACTGGCGGCCGTCTGCCGGGCGTCCCGGAGCATCGCGGAGCGCCAGCGCCGCGGGTGTGGCATCGAGACGACCGCGAGCCGCCGTACGAGCTTGGGCCGCATCGCCGCCGCCGTCCACGCCAGATAGCCGCCCAGGTCGTGGCCGACCAGCGCGGCGTCCGGCTCGCCGAGCGAGCGGATCACGCCGGTGACGTCCAGCGCCAGGTTGGCGGGGTCGTACCCGCGCGGGGTGCGGTCGCTGCCGCCGACGCCCCGCAGGTCCATGGCCACCGCCCGGTATCCCGCGTCGGCGAGCGCCACCAGTTGGTGCCGCCACGTCCACCAGAACTGTGGGAAGCCGTGCAACAGCAGCACCAGAGGGCCGTCGCCGAGTTCGGCGATGTGGAAGCGCGCGCCGTTGGCGGCGACGTCCCGGTGCGTCACCTTTTCCCCGTGGGGAAGGTCGATTCTTACGGCCGATGCCGCGGCGGGCTCCGTCATGACGACGAGCGTGCCCCGGCCTCGATGGCCTCCGGCACCCGGTCCTGCGGCAGCTCCGGGCGCGGGTGCGGCTTGGCGTTCTGCAGGACGCTCGCCGTCTCCTTCACCGACGCGGCGACCTTCTGCGGGCCCTGGCTCTTCTTCGCCTTCTTCGCGAACACCACGCCGATGAGCGCGAGCAGACCGGCGACGAGCACGTTCGCCGCGAAGGACAGCACGAAGCAGATGGCGAGGTTCCAGCCGCTCCAGGTCCGAATGCCGTACGCCAGGGCGAAGTTGAGCATCGGCAGGGAGAACAGCAGCATCGCGCCGGCCGCCGTGAACGCGCCGCCGCTGGTCGCGCCGCGCTTGACGTCCCGCTTGAGCTGGGCCTTGGCCAGCGCGATCTCGTCGTGCACCAGCGCCGACATTTCGGTCGTCGCCGAGGCGAACAGCTGGCCGATGCTGCGTTCGGCGCCGACCGGGCTGCCGTCGGGTGCGCTCATCGCGTACTCCCTCTGAAGTCTTTCGTACCGTCGTGAAGGCCGTCTTGACTTGTACCGTCTCGTCAGATCATGCCGGACGACCGCCCTCCTCGCCTGCCCCGCCCGGCACTTCCTGAAGCCCGTGGCGCGCCGCGGCGGCCTTCTCGGCGGCGATCCGCCGGTGCTCGGCGGCCTTGCGCTCGAAGATGTCCGCCATCCGCAGGTGGTAAGCCGGGTCGTCCTGCTCGTAGACGTCCGGGATGCCGTCCTGGTCGTCGTCGCGCTCCTCGTCCGCACAGAGTCTGCGGTACCGGGCGTTGCGTATCTTCAGCAGCACCGTGGCGCACACGGCCGCGATCAGCGATCCGGCGAGGACGGAGGCCTTCACCTCGTCGGTCAGCGCCGCGTCGCCCTCGAAGGCCAGCTCGCCGATGAGCAGCGAGACGGTGAAGCCGATCCCGGCGAGGGAGGCCACCGCGAAGACGTCGGCCCAGGCGAGGTCGTCGCTGAGCGAGGCGCGGGTGAAGCGCGCGGTCAGCCAGGTGCCGCCGAAGATGCCGAGCGTCTTGCCGACGACCAGGCCGAGCACCACCCCGAGCGTCTCCGGCTTGGTGAACACATCCCCGAGCGCCCCGCCGGAGACCGACACCCCGGCGCTGAACAGCGCGAACAGCGGCACGGCGAGCCCGGCCGACAGCGGCCGCACCAGGTGCTCGATGTGCTCGCCCGGCGAGTGCTCCTCACCCCCACGGGTGGTGCAGCGCAGCATCAGGCCCATTGCCACGCCCGCGATGGTGGCGTGCACGCCGCTGTTGTACATCAGCGCCCAGACGACGACCGCCAGCGGCACGTACACGTACCAGCCGCGTACGCCCTTGCGCAGCAGCAGCCAGAAGACCACCAGGCCGGCGACGGCCCCGCCGAGCGCGGCGAAGTTGATCCGGTCGGTGAAGAAGACCGCGATGATCAGGATCGCGAAGAGGTCGTCGACCACGGCGAGGGTGAGCAGGAAGGCGCGCAGGGCGCTGGGCAGCGAGGTGCCGATGACGGCCAGGACCGCGAGCGCGAAGGCGATGTCGGTGGCGGTGGGCACCGCCCAGCCCTGTACGGAGCCGTGCCCGGTGAGGGCGGTGAGGGTGTAGACCAGCGCTGGTACGGCCATGCCGCACAGCGCGGCCACCACGGGCAGGGCCGCCGCCCTGGGGTCGCGCAGGTCCCCGGCGACCAGCTCGCGCTTGAGCTCGATGCCGGCGACGAAGAAGAAGACGGCGAGGAGACCGTCGGCGGCCCAGTGAGCCACGGACAGGTTCAGACCGAGGGCGGCGGGGCCGAAGTGGAAGTGGCCGACGGACTCATAGCTGTCGCGCAGGGCGGGGATGTTCGCCCAGGCCAGTGCCGTGACCGTCGCGACAAGGAGCAGGACACCGCCGACGGTCTCGGTGCGCAGCGCGTCCGCGACGATGGTCCGCTCGGGCAGGGACAGGCGTCCGAGGACCTTGCGGGTGGTGTTCGTCGTGCGGGGCGCGGCCACGGCGGGGACCTCCGGGTCGGTGGGCAGGGCGGAACTCTTGCCGACCAGACTTCCCGGCACACCTTGAGGATCTCTTCGCGTTGGTTTTGCTTAGTTTACCTAAGATTGCCGCGAGATGCATCCGGTGGGGTTCACGTTACGTACAAAAGGGGCGCCCGGCGTGTGCACGCCGGGCGCCCCTCGGGGCCTGTGGCCCGTTTCCCGCTCGCCTAGTCCTCGCTCGGCGCCGCCGGGAGTTTGGCCTGGATGAAGTCCATCACCGTGGAGTCGGTCAGCGTGGTGACGTCACCGAGCTGGCGGTTCTCGGCGACGTCCCGCAGGAGCCGGCGCATGATCTTGCCGGAGCGGGTCTTCGGTAGCTCCGCCACCGGCAGGACCCGCTTCGGCTTGGCGATCGGGCCGAGTGTGGCGCCCACGTGGTCGCGCAGCTCGCCGATGAGCTTGTCGTCCTCCGACGCCGTACCGCGCAGGATCACGAAGGCGACGATGGCCTGGCCGGTGGTCTCATCGGCCGCACCGACGACGGCGGCCTCGGCGACCGCCGGGTGCGAGACGAGCGCCGACTCCACCTCCGTGGTGGAGATGTTGTGCCCGGACACCAGCATCACGTCGTCCACCCGGCCCAGCAGCCAGATGTCCCCGTCGTCGTCCTTCTTCGCGCCGTCACCGGCGAAGTACTTGCCCTCGAACCGCGACCAGTAGGTGTCGAGGAACCGCTGGTCGTCGCCCCAGATGGTGCGCAGCATCGACGGCCACGGCTCGGTGAGCACCAGGTAACCACCGCCGCCGTTGGGCACCTCGTTCGCCTCGTCGTCGACGACGGTCGCGGAGATGCCGGGCAGCGCGCGCTGCGCCGAACCGGGCTTGGCCTCGGTCACACCGGGCAGCGGCGAAATCATCATCGCGCCGGTCTCCGTCTGCCACCAGGTGTCGACGACCGGCGTGCTGTCGGCGCCGATGTGCTTGCGGTACCAGATCCACGCCTCGGGGTTGATCGGCTCGCCCACGGAACCGAGGACCCGCAGGGACGACAGGTCGAACTGCGCGGGGATGTCGTCGCCCCACTTCATGAACGTACGGATCGCCGTCGGCGCCGTGTAGAGGATCGTGACCCGGTACTTCTCCACGATCTCCCAGAACCGGCCCTGGTGCGGGGTGTCCGGGGTGCCCTCGTACATGACCTGGGTGGCGCCGTTGGCCAGCGGCCCGTACACGATGTACGAGTGCCCGGTGACCCAGCCGACGTCCGCCGTGCACCAGTAGACGTCCGTCTCCGGCTTGAGGTCGAACACCGCCCAGTGCGTGTACGCCGCCTGCGTGAGGTAGCCGCCGGAGGTGTGCAGGATGCCCTTCGGCTTCCCCGTCGTACCGGAGGTGTAGAGGATGAACAGCGGATGCTCCGCCTCGAACGCCTCCGGGGTGTGCTCGGCGGACTGGCGCTCCACCAGCTCGTGCCACCAGACGTCCCGCTCGCCGTTCCAGGCCACCTCCTGGCCGGTACGGCGGACGACGAGCACATGCTCCACGTTGTCCACGCGATCGATCGCGTCGTCCACGGCCGGCTTCAGCGCGGACGGCTTGCCGCGCCGGTAGCCGCCGTCGGCGGTGATGACGACCTTGGCATCCGCGTCCAGAATGCGAGTGGCGAGGGCGTCCGCCGAGAAGCCGCCGAAGACCACGGAGTGCGCGGCACCGATACGGGCACAGGCCAGCATCGCGATCGCCGTCTCCGGGATCATCGGCATGTAGATCGCGACGCGGTCGCCCTTCTGGACGCCCAGCTCCAGCAGGGCGTTGGCGGCCTTGGAGACCTCGTCCTTCAGCTCCGCGTAGGTGATCGCGCGGCTGTCGCCGGGCTCGCCCTCGAAGTGGATGGCGACCCGGTCCCCGCGCCCGGCCTCGACATGCCGGTCCACGCAGTTGTAGGCGACGTTCAGCTCGCCGTCCTTGAACCACTTCGCGAACGGCGGGTTGGACCAGTCCAGCGTCTCCGAGGGTTCCTTGGCCCAGGTCAGCCGACGGGCCTGCTCGGCCCAGAAGCCGAGCCTGTCAGCCTTGGCCTGTTCGTACGCCTCTGCCGTGACGTTGGCGTGCGCGGCCAGGTCAGCGGGCGGCGCGAAGCGTCGCTCCTCCTTCAGGAGGTTGGCCAGGCTTTCATTGCTCACGACATCTGCCTTTCCCAAGGTGTCCGTTGTGTCCCAGGCCACAGCTCATCAGACACCGGGGGCCGATGACAAGGGCCGACGGCAAAATTGGTTTAGACCTATTCCCGTGTTCGCCGTTCACGCCGGACTGTGCTCTTCCGCGGCTGCTCTACCGTCCTCTCTCACGTCCTCGAACACCTCCCGGTTCCTGGTCCCGCCGAGTAGATAGACCTGCGCCTCGCCCACGTGGAAGTACATCCCGTGCAGCTCCAGCGCACCGGCCGCCAGCGCCCGCGCGACCGAGTCGTGCGCGCGCAGGTGCTCCAGTTGCTGGACCACGTTGGTCAGGCACAGCTGCTCCACCGCGTCGGCGGGCGCCCGGCCGGCCAGCCGGGGCCAGGCGCCACGATCCCCTGCCATCAGTGCCACGCTCGGCAGCCCGTGCCTGAGCCACCGCTTCAGCGGGGTCACCGCGCCCCCGGGCTCGGCGGTCAGCAGGGCCTGCATCGCCCCGCACCCGGAGTGCCCGCACACCGTGACGGACCGCACCCCGAGCACCTCCACCGCGTACTCGATGGCGGCCGCCACCGAGTCGTCGCCGTGCTCCTCGCCCGGCGGCGGCACCAGGTTGCCGACGTTGCGGACGACGAACAGGTCGCCGGGACCACTGGCGGTGATCATCGACGTGACGAGCCGGGAATCGGCACAGGTGAGGAAGAGCTGCGAGGGCCGCTGCCCCTCCCGCGCGAGCCGCGCCAGCTCCGCCCGCACCAGTGGGGCGGTGTTGCGCTGGAACGAGCTGACACCACGGGCCAGTTCATGGTCTGCCGGGGCGGCGGGGGCCGAGGGAGGCCCGGCGAAGCAGTCCCGGTGGTTGCGCCAGGGCGTCCAGGGCCGGCACCGGCACACGGCGGACGGAGCCGGGTCGGCGGTCCGGACTCCGGTGCGCCGGCCCGCCAGCTCGGCGGAGCCGCCCCGCGCGGTGTGGGCGCTCTGCCAGTCCTGCAGTGACTCGTACGCCGCGTGGTCCATGAACGACCCGTCCAACTCCACGACGGCGTGGGCGCCTTGGGGTACGAGATGCAGGGCCCTGCTGAGCCGGGGCACCGCGAGAAACGTCAGCTGTCCGCGTACCTGTACGTGATGGACTCCTCCCTCCTCTTCGTGCGTGATACGGGTGTGGGTGAGGCGGTGCAGGGCGAGGGCGACCGCCACGGCGACCCCGAGGGCCACACCCCCCAGGACGCCGAGGAACACCACGCCGAGTGTGGTGGCGGCGTACACCAGCACTTCACGGTGGCGGGTCACCGTGCGGATGTGGTGCAGGGACACCATCTGGATGCCGACGGCCATCACCAGGGCGGCGAGCGAGGCGAGCGGGATCTGCTCCAGGCGCGGGACCATCAGCAGCGCGGCGACTGCTACGAAAACGCCGTGCAGCATCGTGGAGTTCCGGCTCACGGCACCGGAATTCACATTTGCCGAACTCCGCACGGCCACCCCTGCGACCGGCAGCCCACCGAGCGCTCCGGACACGATGTTGGCGGCGCCCTGGCCGAGCAGCTCGCGGTCTAGGTCCGAGCGTCCGAGGTGGGCCTGGGGCCCGGGCCGGCCGGCGACCAGCTTGTCCACGGCGACCGCGCCCAGCAGCGACTGCACACTGCACACCAGCGTGGTGGTGAGCACGGCGGCGGCGATGCCGAGTGCCGGTCCCTCGGGCAGCCCGGCCAGGGCGTGGCTGCTCCAGGACGGCAGGTCGACCCGGGGCAGGGTCAGCCCGATCAGTGCGGCGGTGGTGGTCGCCCCGGCGACGGCGACCAGGGCGGCCGGGACCTTGCGCAGCATGCGGCCCGTCCGGCCGGGGATGCGCGGCCAGGCGAACAGCAGGGTCAGGGTCAGCGCGCTCATCGACACTGCGGCCGGATGCAGGTCGGCCAACTGGGCGGGCAGGGCCCGCAGGTTGGCGAGGACGGAACTGTCCGGGCTGCCACCGAGGACGATGTGCAGCTGGGCGACGGCGATGGTGACGCCGATGCCGGCGAGCATGCCGTGCACCACGGCCGGGCTGACCGCGAGAGCGCCGCGGGCCACGCGCAGGCAGCCCAGGCCGAGTTGGGTGAGTCCGGCGAGGACGGTGATGCCGCAGGTGGCCTGCCAGCCGTAGTGATGGATCAAGTCGGCGGTGACCACCGTGAGTCCGGCGGCGGGACCGCTGACCTGCAACGGGCAGCCGCCGAGCCGTCCGGCGACGAGTCCGCCGACGGCGGCGGCGACCAGGCCGGCCTGGAGCGGGGCGCCGGTGGCGAGCGCGATGCCGAGGGACAGGGGCAGGGCGATCAGGAACACCGCGATGGATGCGGACAGATCCGCGCCCGCGAAGCGGAAGCGGCGGCTCTGGGTTGGTGGGGGGCTGTGCGGCGGGTGGGGGTGCTGGGTTCGAGAGGGTGCGCAGGCTGACATGGTCCCGTCTCCTCCGGGTGGCGCGGTCGCGGCGGGTGGTTCCCCGCGGGGGCAGGGACTCGGTCGCGGCCATGGGGTCACGGCGTGCAGTGGCGGGATGAAATCAACGCTTAGTAAATGAACCGTAATGCAGCGTAAAGATCATGCATAGCTTTTCGGGGCAAATGGCGCATTAGGTCACCCCGGTGAGTGAAGCAGGCATTTCATCGGCTTGTCGTATTAATTCCTTCTCGGCCCCATGCGACCTTGGCGGCGCTGTCGGCAGATAACCGGCAGACCACCAGAAAACGCCTTCACCGGCGTGTGCCTGAGAGAAGGAAGAAGGTGGGCGGAAATATGGCCGCCACCCCAAGGATCGCCGTCGGTGCCATGGTCGCCACGGCCTGTGCCGCGTCACTCACCGGTTGCGCGACCGGCTCCAACGGCTCGAAGCAAGGGACGTCCGGCCCGCAGCAGGGAGCACCGGCGCCCAACAGCGTGCTCCGTCTGATCGGCGACGGATCCACCGCGTTCACCGGTGCGCAGCCGCACCTGCCCAGCCCCGAGCGGCTCAAGCCCGGTGAAAAGCCCCCGCAGTTCGTGGTGTTCTCCTGGGACGGCGCGGGTGAGGACAGCCAGAAGCTGTTCTCCCACTTCCGCAAGGTCTCCAAGGAGAACCACGCGACGATGACGTACTTCCTCAGCGGCGTGTACATGCTGCCGGAGGAGAAACGCGACCTCTACCGGCCGCCGCAACACTCGCCCGGCAGCTCGGAGATCGGCTTCAACGACGAGCAGGGCATCGCAGACACCCTCAAGCAGGTGCGGCTGGCCTGGCTGGAGGGCAACGAGATCGGCACCCACTTCAACGGCCACTTCTGCGGCCCGGACGGTGGGGTCGGCGAATGGTCGGTCAAGGAGTGGAAGAGCGAGATCGCCCAGGCCAAGCGGTTCGTGGAGAGCTGGAAGAGCAACACCGGCATGAAGAACGCGGCCCCGCTGCCCTTCGACTACGACAAGGAGCTGATCGGCGCCCGAACCCCTTGCCTGGAAGGGCAGAAGAACTTCATGAAGGCGGCCCGACAGCTGGGCTTCCGCTACGACTCGAGCGGAGTCAACGACCAGGTCTGGCCCAAGAAGAGGGAAGGTCTGTGGGACGTCTCGATGCAGCTGGTCCCCTTCCCCGGGCACAGCTACGAGCAGTTGACCATGGACTACAACTTCATGGTCAACCAGTCCGGCACACAGACCCAGGGCGACCCCGACAAGTACGACTACTGGGGCGACCAGATGCGTGACGGCCTGCTCAAGGGCTTCTACCGGGCCTACGACGGCAACCGCGCGCCCCTGATCATCGGCAACCACTTCGAGTCCTGGAACGGCGGCACGTACATGCGCGCCATCGACGAGGTGGTGAAGGAGGTGTGCAACAAGCCCGAGGTGCGCTGTGTCTCCTTCCACCAGCTCGTCGACTGGCTGGACGCCCAGGATCCGCAGACGCTGGCGAAACTGCGCACCCTGGAGGTGGGCGAGGCGCCCCGGCAGGGCTGGGCGTCCTTCCTCTCCGGCCGCCCGGCCCCGGCACCGAAGGGAGTCCCCGGGGCGCCGGCCGTCAAGCAGTAGAGTCAGACGGGAGTTGCCACGCCCTCGCCGAGCACGAACCCGGGGTCGACCTGCGCCGCCAGGTCGGCCCCGGTGCGCTCGTTGCCCCACGCCTCGGCGTTCTTCAGGTGGAAGTGCACCATCTGGCGCGTGTAGCGTTCCCAGTCGCGCAGCTCGTACGTGGCGTCGGCGGCCGCCCGAAGGGTGCGCAGGGCACGGGCGTTGGCCTCCTCCAGGAGGTCGAACCGGGGCGGGCGGCCCTTCTCCATGGCGCGCACCCAGTCCGAGTGCCCGACCGTCACGAGCAGGTCGTCCCCGACCTCTGCGCGGAGGAAGTCGACGTCGTCCTGCGCCTGGACCTTGTTGCCGACGACCTTCAGGGCGACGCCGAAGTCGCGGGCGTACTCCTTGTACTGGCGGTAGACGGAGACCCCCTTCCGGGTCGGTTCGGCGACGAGGAACGTCATGTCGAAGCGGGTGAACATGCCGGAGGCGAAGGAGTCCGAACCCGCCGTCATGTCGACCACGACGTACTCGTCGGGGCCGTCGACGAGGTGGTTCAGGAGCAGCTCCACCGCTCCCGTCTTGGAGTGGTAGCAGGCGACCCCCAGGTCGGCGTCCGTGAAGGGGCCGGTGACCATCAAACGGGCGGCGCCGCCGTCGAGTTCCACCGGACGCGCGCAGGCGTCGTACACCGGGTTGGGCTCCCGTACCCGGACCAGCCGCGAGCCCTCGCCGGGCGGGGTCGTCTTGATCATCGTCGCGGCGGAGGCGATGCGCGGGTTGGAGCCGCGGAGGTGGTCCTTGATCAGCGAGAGCCGTTCGCCCAGTGCGGGCAGTGCGGCCGCCTCCGCCTCGTCGAGGCCGAGCGCGGGGCCGAGGTGCTGGTTGATGTCCGCGTCGATGGCGACGACCGGGGCGCCGGCGGCCACGAGGTGGCGAATGAAGAGGGAGGAGAGCGTGGTCTTGCCGCTGCCGCCCTTCCCGACGAAAGCAATTTTCATGTTCACCAAGGGTAGTCAGGCGATAGCTGTATGTGTCAGTCGGAGTGAAGAAGACCACTCCTTCGTGGGGTCGGGCGGTCAAAAGGGGCGCGAAGCTCGTTGGGGGGCGGCGATCGGGTGAAGGGCGGGCGCGTAGTGTCGTACTCATGAGTACGACAGGCGCGACCGCCGATCCGCTTGCGGCCCTGGGCTCGCTGCCCGGCGTGGCCGAGTCCGTGGAGTCCGTGCGCAAGGCCGTGGACCGCGTCTACGGGCACCGGGTCATGCGGCGCCGCAGCAACGAGATCACGTCCGAGGCCGCGCTGCGCGGCGCCCGCGGCTCGGCGGCGCTGTCCGGCGCCGACTGGGCCCTGGAGGAAGTACGGCGGCGCACGGACTTCAGTGTCGACCCCGAGGCGCGCGTCATGGGTGCGGCGCTGCGGCTGACGGCCGAGGCGGGTCAGCTGCTGTCCATCTGGCGGCAGGCGCCCCTCCGGGTGCTGGCCCGGCTGCATCTGGTGGCCGCCGCGGACCAGAGTGAGGAGGTCGGCCGACCGCGCCAGGCGGGCGAGGCGGTCGACGAGCCGCTGATCGAGCTGTCGCTGCCGGACGCCCAGGAGGTGTCCGGCCGGCTGGAGGGTCTGGCGGACCTGATCATCACGGGGACCTCCGCGCCCGCACTGGTGACGGCCTCCGTGGTGCACGGTGAGCTGCTCGCGCTGCGGCCGTTCACCTCGCACAACGGCCTGGTCGCGCGCGCGGCCGAGCGGATCGTCCTGATCGGCAGCGGTCTCGACCCGAAGGCGGTCTGCCCGGCCGAGGTGGGCCACGCCGAACTGGGCCGCGCCGCCTACCTCGCCGCGCTGGACGGATACCTCTCCGGCACCCCCGAGGGCATGGCGGCCTGGATCGCCCACTGCGGCCGGGCCGTGGAGCTGGGCGTACGCGAGTCCACCGCGGTGTGCGAGGCGCTGCAGCGTGGGGCGGCCTGAGAGAACTCCCCGGACACGGGTTGCGGCGGTACGAGTTCTCGTACCGCCGCTGGCATGTTCACCCGGTTACCAAGCGTCCTCGATGTGTTGCCCATCAGGTCGGGTGCTTTGCCCGTCACCTGGTGCGGCTGGCCCGTATTCGACGGGTCGACGTCGCGTGGGTGCCCGATTTGCATGCAAGGTCCGTGGGCCAACTGCGTAGTGGTAGGGAATCCTCTCGGATGTCCTCTGGTCTCGCGGGCCGTTGATTCCTTTGTACTGCAAGCAGCGAGCAAGCGGAACCCTTACCTGCACTTCTTTACTTTCAGGATCAAACGGGGGTGAATCGGTCAGGAGGCGGGGGTGCGGCGCCGGCTGGCGTACCAGACGAGGCCGGCCGTGGCGGCCGCCGCTCCGATGGCCGCCGCCGCGACGAGGGCCGGGCGGGGCGGTACGGAGAGCGTGGGCAGTCTCTGCTTGAGCCGTACCGGACGGCGAAACGCCAGGATCGGCCACCCGCGCGCGAGTGCCTCGCGGCGCAGTGCGCGGTCCGGGTTCACGGCGTGCGGGTGCCCGACCGTCTGGAGCATGGGCAGGTCGGTCGCCGAGTCGCTGTAGGCGTAGCAGCGGTCGAGGTCGTACCCCTCGGACGCGGCCAGCTCCCGGATCGCCTCGGCCTTGGTCGGGCCGTAGGCGTAGTACTCCACCTCCCCGGTGAAGCAGCCGTCCTCACCGACGATCATGCGCGTGGCCACGACGCGGTCGGCGCCGAGCAGCTCGCCGATCGGCTCGACCACCTCCGCTCCCGAGGTGGACACGATCACGACGTCGCGGCCGGCCGCGTGGTGTCCCTCGATCAGGGAGGCGGCCTCGTCGTAGATGATCGGGTCGATCAGGTCGTGCAGGGTCTCGGCGACGATCTCCTTCACCTGCTGGACGTTCCAGCCGCGGCACAGCGCGGACAGGTACTCGCGCATGCGCTCCATCTGATCGTGGTCCAGGCCGCCGACCAGGAAGACGAACTGGGCATATGCGGTACGCAGTGCGGCCCTTCGGTTGATCAGACCACCCTGGTAGAACGACTTGCTGAAGGTGAGCGTGCTCGACTTCGCAATGACCGTCTTGTCCAGGTCAAAGAAGGCTGCTGCGCGGGGCAAGGAGTGGTTTTCCACGCCCCTGAGCATAGGCGCCCACCATTCGGCGTAAGGTGGGGCGCGTGGGTTTGCCTGAGAGGGCTCTCGGGTACACCATGGAAGTCACGGATCGTTCGCGACCGTGCTAACCCGGTCCGACTCCTCCCCCCCCGAGTCGGCCGTGGGGACGACCCCCGCTCTCCCCCCCGGCGGGGGTCGTCGCATGTCCGGGTGGGTTTTCTTGCTTCTTCAACGGTCGCGAGGCCGTACGTGGGCGGCACAGGCCGCCCTTTCGTCATGCGCATGATTAGTTACTCGCCGTAATCTCTGGATTGCTCTGTGGAAGTCGCGCACGGGTCAGTACAGGGGTCACCGGTATGGGTGACGGCGATATTCACAGCCGCTGAGTTGTCCACGGTTTTCGACCAAGATCCACACGGTTTTCCCGTTCGCTGCACCGTGATTCCAGCGCGCTCCGACCGCGGCGAGTTCATGGCCGGTTCCCATTGCCGAGGCGCGTATGGCCGGTTCCTATCGGCCGTTCATATGGAGGCCGTTTGCCGGTTCTTCACATCTTTGGGAATCGCGTGGCCGCCGGGGCTGCGCGGAACACACAGCGAAGGGGGACCACACGTGACCGGAACCGTCACCCATGACCCGCCGCCCGCCACCGGAGGCCGGCCGGGACGCCCGCTCATCGTCACCGAGGACGCCGAACTCCTCGACGATCTGCTGCGCCTGTGCGCGGCCGCGGGCGCCACGCCGGAGGTCCATCACGGCCCACCGGACCACGGGGGTGGCTGGGAAGCCGCCCCGCTCGTCCTCGTCGGGGACGACGCCGCCCGCCGGATGCGCGGGGCCACGCGACGGCGCGGAGTGGTGCTGGTCGGCCGTGACCAGGACGACTCCGGCGTGTGGAAACGCGCCGTCCAGATCGGCGCCGACCATGTCCTGATGCTGCCCGACGGCGAGCAGTGGCTGGTGGACCGGATCGCGGACGTCGCCGAGGGCGTCGGCCGGCCGGCTCTCACCGTCGGGGTGATCGGCGGCCGGGGCGGGGCCGGCTCGTCCACGCTGGCCTGCGCGCTCGCCGTCACCTCCGCGCGCGAGGGACTGCGCACCCTCCTCGTGGACGCCGATCCGCTGGGTGGCGGACTCGACGTACTCCTCGGCGGCGAGAGCGCCGAGGGGCTGCGCTGGCCCGCCTTCGCCGCCTCGCGCGGCCGGGTCGGCGGCGGCGCCCTGGAGGAGTCGCTGCCCGAGCTGCACTCGCTGCGGGTGCTCAGCTGGGACCGCGGCGACTGCGTCGCGATCCCGCCCCAGGCCGTGCGCGCGGTGCTCGCCGCGGCCAGGCGGCGCGGCGGCACAGTCGTGGTCGACCTCCCGCGCCGCCTGGACGAGGGGGTCGGCGAGGCCCTCGCCCAGCTCGACCTGGCGCTCCTGGTCGTCCCGGCCGAACTGCGCGCGGTCGCGGCCGCAGGCCGGGTGGCCTCGGCGGTCGGCATGGTCGTACGGGACCTGCGCGTGGCGGTCCGGGGGCCTTACGCGCCCGGCCTGGACGATCGCGAGGTGGCTCGGCTGCTCGGCCTTCCCCTGGCCGGCGCGGTGCCCGTGGAACCGGGGCTGTTGCGCCCGCACGGGAGCGCGAAACCGCCCGCCGCGACGGGACGCGGCCCCTTGGCCCGCTTCTGCACCACCTTCTGGGAGCAGGCCCTGGTCGAGGCGGGAGGCGCGCGATGACGCTCCCCGGCTTCGACCGGGCCGACGGCGTGGCTCTGCTCGACGGGGTCCGGCGCCGGCTGGCCGAGAGCGGTGCCGAACCCACACCCGCGCGCGTGGCCCAGGCGCTGCGTGAGCAGGGCCGGGTGCTGGGCGACGCCGAAGTCCTCGGCGCCGCCGAGCAGTTGCGGTCCGAACTCGTCGGCGCCGGCCCCCTGGAGCCGTTGCTCGCCGACCCGAGCGTCACCGACGTCCTCGTGTCTGCCCCGGACCGGGTGTGGGTGGATCGCGGCGGCGGCCTGGAGCCGACCCAGGTGACCTTCCCCGACGCGGCGGCCGTACGACGCCTCGCGCAGCGGCTGGCCGCCGTGGCCGGACGCCGGCTGGACGACGCGCGGCCCTGGGCGGACGCCCGGCTGCCCGACGGGACCCGGCTGCACGCCGTGCTGCCCCCGGTGGCCGTCGGCTGCACCTGCCTGTCCCTGCGGGTGGTGCGACCGCGGGCGTTCACGCTGGAGGAACTGATCGAGGCGGGCACCGTGCCGCCGGGCGGGGACCGGATCCTGCGGGCGCTGCTGGCGGCCCGGCTGTCCTTCCTCGTCAGCGGCGGCACCGGCAGCGGCAAGACGACCCTGCTGAGCGCCCTGCTCGGCCTCGTCGGGCCCGGCGAACGGATCGTGCTCGCCGAGGACTCGGCGGAGCTGAGACCGGAACACCCGCACGTCGTACGGCTGGAGACCCGGCCGGCGAACCAGGAGGGCGCCGGTCTGGTCACCCTGGAGGACCTCGTCCGGCAGGCGTTGCGGATGCGGCCCGACCGGCTGGTCGTGGGCGAGGTGCGCGGCCCCGAGGTGGTGCATCTGCTGGCCGCGCTCAACACCGGTCACGAGGGCGGCTGCGGCACCGTGCACGCCAACACGGCCGCTGACGTACCGGCCCGCCTGGAAGCGCTCGGCACGGCGGCCGGACTCGACCGGGCGGCGCTGCACAGCCAGTTGGCGGCCGCGCTCGCGGTGGTCCTCCACCTCGTACGGGACCGGTCCGGACGGCGCCGCATCGCCGAGGTGCATGTGCTGGAACGGGATTCGTCGGGGCTGGTGCGGACCGTGCCGGCACTGCGGTGGGGCGCGCGGGCCTTCGCCCGGGAGCGTGGCTGGGAGCGGCTGCGGGATCTGCTGCGCGGTGAGTTCGGGAGCGAGAGGAGTGACGGAAGTGAGCACTGAGATGTCCCTGGGCGCGGCGGTGGCCTGTGCCGGGGCCGCGGCCTGGCTGCTGGGCGGACGGCACTACGGGATGCGGCGGGCGCGCCTGTTGCTGGCCGGCGGCGGAGTGGTGACGACCGGGCCGCCCTCCTGGGAGCAGGCCGTCGATGAACTGCGGCGGCTGCGTGGCCGGTTGGGTGCCGAATGGTGGTCGCTCGCGGCCGGGCTGCTGCTCGCGCTGCTGGGTGCCTCGGTGATTCCGGCCGTCGCGGGGGCGGCCGGGGTGCCGGTGCTGCGCCGGATGCGGCTGGCCCGCCGGGCCAGGCGTGCCCGGGAGAGGTGCGCGGACGCGGTGATCGGCCTGTGCGGGGCGCTCGCCGGGGAGGTCCGTGCGGGACGGCAACCCGGTGAGGCGCTGCTGCGGGCCGCGCGGGACTCCGGCGGGCTGGGGGACGCACAGCCGGCCGTGGTCGCGGCGGCACGGTTCGGCGGGGACGTGCCGGGCGCGCTGGCCGTCGCGGCCCGGCAGCCGGGTGCCGAGGGGCTGCTGGGGCTCGCCGCCTGCTGGCGGGTGGCCGTGGACCAGGGCGCCGGACTCGCCGCAGGCCTCGACCGCCTGGACGCCGCACTGCGCGCCGAACGGGACCAGCGCGCCGACCTCCGCGCCCAGTTGGCGGGAGCCCGGGCGACGGCACTGCTGCTCGCCGCACTGCCCGCTCTCGGGCTGCTGCTCGGCTCGGCCATGGGAGCCGACCCGCTGAGGGTGCTGCTGCACAGCGGGGCCGGGCTGGGCTGCCTGGTGGCCGGAGCGGTGTTCGAGGGGGCCGGAATGTGGTGGGTGGCCCGGATCGTACGGGGAGCTGAGGCGGTATGAGCGGGGAAGTAGTCCACAGGCTGGGGATTTCCGTGGCCGTCGCGCTGGCCCTCGGCTGGACGGTCCGGCGGCTGGACATGGCCCGGCGGCGGCGCCGGGCGCGGCGCCGGGTGGCCGAACTGCTGGCCCTGGAGCCGACCCGCTCCCGGCCGTCCTTCGTGGGCGCGGGCGCGGTACGGCGGTGGGGGCCCGTGGCCGGTGCAGCGTGCGGTGCGTGGGCGCTGGTCGGCGGGGTGGCCGGCGCGGTCGTCGGGCTCGGTCTCGCCGCGGGGCTGTGGCGATGGCGGCGCCGACAGACGCAGGCCGGTCCGGCGGAGGAGATCGACACAGGCCTGGCAGCCCGCCAACTTCCGCTCGCCGCCGATCTGCTGGCGGCCTGCATCGCGGCCGGCGCCGGTCCGGTGATCGCCGCGCGGGCGGTCGGGGAGGCCCTCGGCGGACCTGTCGGGGACGCGCTGGCACGGGGCGCCGCCGAGGCGCGGCTCGGCGGTGAACCGGCGGACGCCTGGCGGCGGTTGGCCGCGCTGCCCGGCGCCGGGGCGCTGGCCCGGCTGCTGGAGCGGGCCGACGAGTCGGGGCTGCCCGCGGCGGGGCCCGTCGCCCGCCTCGCCTCGGACGCGCGCGCGGAGTGGGCGCGCAACGCCACGACCCGGGCGCGTCGGGCGGCCGTGCTGGTCTCCGCGCCGGTGGGGTTGTGCTTCCTGCCCGCCTTCATCGCGATCGGCGTGCTGCCCGTGGTGATCGGGTTGGCGGGCGGTGTGGTGGGAGGGGGCGGCGGCTGACGGGGCGAGGAGCGAGAGGTGACTCGGATAGCGGACAACGCAGCCTGAATTTCGAACAACAGAGCTGGAACGAAGGGAGTTCGAGGTGCGGAACCTCAGGATGACGAGCAGGGCCGGAAAGACGTGGGCGCGTCTGCGGGAGCGGTGCCGCAGGGACGCGGGCATGGTGACCTCCGAATACGCGATGGGGATCGTCGCAGCGGTCGGGTTCGCGTTGCTGCTCTACGAGGTCGTCACCAGCGGCCAGGTCAAGGCGGAGCTGCAGGCCATCGTGAAGCGAGCCCTCAGTGCGCGGATGTGAGCGAGGGGCGGACCGGGGGTTCGTGACCGCGGAGTCGGCCGTGGTGCTGTCCGTGCTGGTGGCTTTCACCATGACGCTGGTCTGGGGACTGCTCGCCGTGGCGGCGCAGATCCAGTGCGTGGACGCCGCCCGCACGGGCGCCCGGGCCGCGGCACGGCAGGACCCGCCGGACGCGGTGGTGGAGGTGACCCGGGAAGCGGCGCCGCGCGGGGCGCGGGTGACGGTGGGACGGGAGGGCGACCGGGTCCGGGTGACGGTCGTGGCCAAGCCGCCCGTCCTGACCGGGTTGCCGTTCGAGGTACGGGAGGAGGCCGTGGCGGCGGCGGAGGAGGCCGTCGGGGCGGGCACAGGGACGCCCACGGGGGCGGGGGAGGGGGCGGGGCCATGAGGTGCCGTCGGCATGACGTCCGGTCCTCGGACCGCGGGTCCGCCACCGTCTGGAGCCTCGGGGCGATCGCCGTGCTGTGCGTGGTTTTCGGTGCCGTGCTCGCCCTCGGGCAGGCTGTCGTCGTCCGGCACCGGGCGGCCGGCGGCGCCGATCTGGCGGCGCTCGCGGCGGCGGACCACTGGGCCGAGGGCGGTGCGCAGGCCTGCGCCCGGGCGGAACGGGTGGCGGCCGCCCAAGGGGCTCGGTTGGTGCGCTGCGTGCTCGTGGGCGAGACCTCGGACGTGACGGCGACGTCGGGGCGGGGGCCGTTCGCGGCGGAGGTCAGGGCCAGAGCGGGACCCGCGGGGGCCGTGCCGTCCGCTCTCCCGGGTCAGGGCCGGACAGGCCCTGGGCGCCCCTGCCCAGGACGCCGCAAGGCTCAGCCCTGGTCCGGCTTCCCCTCCGCCTCTGGCTTCCCTTGCCGCGTGTGCTCCGGCTTCTCCTCGGGCTCCTCCTGCGGTGCGCCCCGCAACAGCACCGTGAGGAGCCGTACCGCCCCCCTCTTGTGCAGCGGATCGTTGCCGTTGCCGCACTTGGGGGACTGGATGCAGGAGGGGCAGCCGGACTCGCACTCACAGGAGGCGATGGCCTCCCGGGTGGCGGCGAGCCAGGCCCGGGCGGTGTGGAAGGCACGCTCGGCGAAGCCCGCTCCGCCGGGGTGGCCGTCGTAGACGAAGACCGTGGGCAGGAGCGTGTCGGGGTGGAGCGGGACCGATACGCCGCCGATGTCCCAGCGGTCGCAGGTGGCGAAGAGGGGCAGCATGCCGATCGAGGCGTGTTCGGCTGCGTGCAGGGAGCCGCCGAGGATCTCCGGGTTGATCCGGGCCTCGTCCAGCTGGTCCTCGGTGACCGTCCACCACACAGCGCGCGTGCGCAGCGTACGAGGAGGGAGGTCGAGCTTCGTCTCGCCCAGCACTTCACCCGTGATCAGTCGTCTGCGGAGGAAGGAGACCACTTGGTTGGTGACCTCGACGGAGCCGTAGCAGAGGCGGCCCGTGCCCCAGGGCACCTCGACGTCCGTCTCCAGGACGGAGATGGACGTGGTGTCGCGGGCGACCGTCGAGTACGGCGGGTCGGCCTGCTCGACCAGGGCGACCGAGTCCTCCAGGTCGAGGGAGCGCACCAGGTAGGTGCGGCCCTGGTGCAGGTGCACGGCGCCCTCGTGGACCGTGGAGTGCGCGGCGCCCGCGTCGACCGTGCCGAGCAGGCGGCCCGTGCCCTCCTCGACGACCTGAACCGGCCGCCCGCCGGTGCCGCGGATGTCAGTCAGGTCGGCGGCCCGCTCCCGGCGCGTCCAGTGCCACGCCCTGGTCCGGCGGCGCAGCAGCTTCGCGGCCTCCAGCTGCGGCAGCAGCTCCGTGCAGGCGGGGCCGAAGAGGTCCAGGTCCTCCTCGGTCAGCGGGATCTCCGCGGCGGCGGCGCACAGGTGCGGGGCGAGGACGTAGGGGTTGTCGGGGTCGAGGACGGTGGACTCGACCGGCTGGTCGAACAGGGCTTCGGGATGGTGGACGAGGAAGGTGTCCAGCGGGTCGTCGCGGGCCACCAGCACCGCGAGGGCGCCCTGCCCGGAGCGGCCCGCGCGGCCCGCCTGCTGCCACAGGGAGGCGCGTGTGCCCGGATACCCGGCGATCACCACCGCGTCCAGGCCGGAGACGTCCACGCCCAGCTCCAGGGCTGTCGTGGCGGCGAGGCCGAGGAGCTCACCGGAGTGCAGAGCGCGTTCCAGAGCACGGCGTTCCTCGGGGAGATAGCCGCCGCGGTAGGCCGCGACACGCCCGACCAGGGAGCGGTCGACCTCGGCCAGCCGCTCCTGAGCGATCACCGAGATCAGCTCGGCGCCGCGCCGGGAGCGCACGAAGGCGACGGAGCGCACGCCCTGCACGGTGAGGTCGGTGAGCAGGTCGGCGGTCTCGGCGGTGGCGGTACGCCGAACGGGCGCACCCTTCTCGCCGTGCAGCTCGGTGAGCGGGGGCTCCCAGAGGGCGAAGACGAGTTCTCCGCGCGGGGAGGCGTCGTCGGCGACCTCGACCACCGGCAGGCCGGTCAGCCGGCGGGCGGCGACGGCGGGTTCGGCGGCGGTCGCGGAGGCGAGCAGGAAGACGGGCGAGGTCCCGTAGCGGACGCACAGGCGGCGCAGTCGGCGCAGTACCTGGGCGACGTGCGAGCCGAAGACGCCCCGGTAGGTGTGGCACTCGTCGATGACGACGTACTTGAGCGCCTTCAGGAAGGAGGACCAGCGGGCGTGTGAGGGCAATATGCCGCGGTGCAGCATGTCGGGGTTGGTGAGGACGTAGTTCGCGTACTGGCGGATCCACTCGCGTTCCTCGAACGGGGTGTCGCCGTCGTACACGGCTGGGCGTACGCCGGAGCCCAGAGGTTGTGAAAGTTCCTTCACCGACCGGCACTGGTCTGCCGCGAGCGCCTTGGTGGGGGCGAGGTAGAGGGCGGTGGCGCCACGGCCGTTGGGGGCTTCGGAGCCGTCCAGGAGGGCCGAGAGGACCGGCATGAGGTAGGCGAGGGACTTGCCCGAGGCGGTGCCGGTGGCGACGACCACCGAGTCGCCGTCCAGGGCGTGCTCGGCGGCCCGCGCCTGGTGGGCCCACGGGTGCTCGATGCCGCGCGCCTGTACGGCCGCGATCACTTCCGAGCGAATCCGATCAGGCCAGACGGCATGCCGACCCTCTCGCGGGGGCAAGTGCTCCGTATGAGTGATGCGCGCGGAGCGGCTCGGTCCCGAGGCGAGCCGGTCCAGGACGATGCCCGGAGACGGGCGCGATGCCGGGTCTGCCAGGGGTCGATCGGATCGGTGATTCTTGGCCATTGGCACCGAGTGTGTCACCGGCGTGACGGACAATGGGGCCAAGGCGTCGTGCACGCCTGCCGGTAAGTGATTGAATGCCATCGCGGCTGGCGATGCGTCTTGGGGGCCGCAAGCCGAGGTGTCCCGAGGGGCGACCGCTCGATAGCAAGGTGCTGGAGGATCCGTGGACCTGTCCCTGTCGACCCGTACCGTCGGCGATCGTACGGTCGTCGAGGTCGGTGGCGAAATCGATGTATACACCGCGCCCAAGCTGCGCGAGCAGCTGGTCGAGCTGGTGAACGACGGGAATTTCCACCTCGTCGTCGACATGGAGGGCGTGGACTTCCTCGACTCCACCGGGCTCGGCGTGCTGGTCGGAGGCCTGAAGCGGGTGCGTGCCCATGAGGGCTCGCTGCGCCTGGTCTGCAACCAGGAGCGCATTCTGAAGATCTTCCGTATCACCGGCCTCACCAAGGTGTTCCCGATCCACACCTCGGTCGAGGAAGCGGTGGCGGCCACCGACTGACCCCGGGCCGGTCGCCGTGTCCGGACCGTCCACCGGTCCGGACACCGGTCGGCCCCGCCCCGGGCCGGTTCGTCCGGGGCCCAGAAGTTCATCAGGGGGTGCGGGCTTTCGGCAGTCCCGCCTCCGAACCGCACGCCCGTAGTCGCGAGGGGGATGCATGGCCACCGTCGAACTCCGCTTCAGCGCGCTGCCCGAGCACGTCCGGACCGCCCGGCTGGTGGCGGCAGCGGTGGCGCGCAGGGCCGGAGTGGACGAGGCCGTCCTGGACGAGGTCCGGCTCGCCGTGGGCGAGGCCTGCTCGCGTGCCGTCGGACTGCACCAGAGCAACGCCATCACGGCACCCGTGAAGGTGGCGCTGATCGAGGACGAGAAGCAGTTCTCCATCGAGGTCGGCGACGAGGCCCCGCACGCCGTCGCCGCCGAGCGGGTGGCCGGCGGAGCCGCCGCGGACGCGGACGTGGAGGCCGAGGAGGACGAGATGGGCCTCGCGGTCATCAGCGGCCTCGTGGACGACGTGGAGGTCACCACGGGCGCGAACGGGGGGCTGATCCGCATGAGCTGGCCCACCGCCCCGCCGGCCGCCGCACTCGCCTGAACCCCGCGCACAGTGCACCGAAGGGCCCTGCTGAGCAGGGCCCTTCGTGCTGTTTCCGGGGCCCCGCGAATTCGTGAAGGAATTCACGATCAATACCCCGATAATTCGATCAAGCATCAATGTGCCCGTCAATGCCTTTGAGGCATTACCGCTTTCGGGTTCCCCTGATGCGACCTCGATCATTTGCTGAAGAGCACAAGAAGGCCAATTCCGCTTACCGCGCCCTGTTTAGATCACCGTCGGGTACCTACAATCCGTCCACATCTTGAGCTCAGCCCAAGCGTCAAGGAGGACGAATGGCGGGGCCTTCTACCCCTCATCAGTTGGGCCAACCCACAACCTTCGCAGCCGCAGTCCTGACAGACGACAACCGGATCATCGTGGCGGTGATCGCGGCCGTCGCCCTGGCCGCGCTCGTGGTCGCGGGCGTCCTGGTGCGTCAGGTGCTGGCAGCGGGCGAAGGCACCGACAGCATGAAGCGGATCGCCGAGGCGGTCCAGGAGGGAGCCAGGGCGTATCTCGCCAGGCAGTTGCGCACGCTCGGTGTATTCGCCGTCGTCGTCTTCTTCCTGCTCCTGCTGCTGCCCGCGGACGACTGGAATCAGCGGGCCGGACGATCGGTGTTCTTCCTGATCGGAGCGGCATTCTCGGCGGCCACCGGCTATATCGGCATGTGGCTGGCCGTGCGCAGCAATGTGCGGGTCGCAGCGGCGGCACGGGAAGCCACCCCGGGCCCGGGCGAACCGGCAAAGGATCTCACCACCGTTTCACACACCGCGATGAAGATCGCATTTCGCACGGGCGGCGTAGTCGGCATGTTCACGGTCGGGCTCGGCCTGCTGGGCGCCTCCTGTGTGGTGCTGGTGTACGCGGCCGACGCGCCGAAGGTGCTCGAGGGCTTCGGCCTCGGCGCCGCCCTGATCGCCATGTTCATGCGTGTGGGCGGCGGCATCTTCACCAAGGCCGCCGACGTCGGCGCCGACCTGGTCGGCAAGGTCGAACAGGGCATTCCGGAGGACGACCCGCGCAATGCCGCGACCATCGCCGACAACGTGGGCGACAACGTCGGCGACTGCGCGGGCATGGCGGCCGACCTGTTCGAGTCGTACGCCGTCACCCTGGTGGCCGCGCTGATCCTCGGCAAGGCCGCTTTCGGCGACTCGGGGCTCGCCTTCCCGCTGCTCGTGCCCGCCATCGGTGTGCTCACCGCCATGATCGGCATCTTCGCGGTCGCCCCGCGGCGCGCCGACCGCAGCGGCATGACGGCGATCAACCGCGGCTTCTTCATCTCCGCGGTGATCTCCCTCGCACTGGTGGCGATCGCGGTCTTCGTCTACCTGCCCGCGAAGTACTCCGACCTGGACGGCGTGACCGACGCGGCGATCCGGGGCAAGGACGGGGATCCGCGCATCCTCGCGCTGGTCGCGGTTGCCATCGGCATCCTGCTCGCGGCTGTGATCCAGCAGCTGACCGGCTACTTCACGGAGACCAACCGCCGACCGGTCAGGGACATCGGCAAGACCTCCCTCACGGGCCCGGCCACCGTCGTCCTGGCCGGTGTCTCGGTGGGCCTGGAATCGGCCGTCTACACCGCCCTCCTCATCGGTCTCGGCGTGTACGGCGCGTTCCTGCTCGGCGGCACGTCGATCATGCTGGCGTTGTTCGCGGTCGCGCTGGCGGGCACCGGCCTGCTCACCACGGTCGGCGTGATCGTGGCCATGGACACCTTCGGGCCGGTCTCTGACAACGCGCAGGGCATCGCCGAGATGTCCGGCGACGTCGAGGGCGCGGGCGCGCAGGTGCTCACCAACCTGGACGCGGTCGGCAACACCACCAAGGCCATCACCAAGGGCATCGCCATCGCCACCGCCGTCCTGGCGGCCGCGGCGCTCTTCGGGTCGTACCGGGACGCGATCACCACCAACGTGCAGGACGTCGGAGTGAAGCTCACCGGGCCGGGTTCGCCGCTGAGCCTGTCGCTCGACATCTCGCAGCCCAACAACCTGGTCGGCCTCATCGCGGGCGCCGCGGTGGTCTTCCTCTTCTCCGGACTCGCCATCAGCGCCGTGTCACGCTCGGCCGGTTCGGTGGTCTACGAGGTGCGGCGGCAGTTCCGCGAGAAGCCCGGGATCATGAACTACACGGAGAAGCCCGAGTACGGCAAGGTCGTCGACATCTGCACCAGGGACGCCCTGCGGGAGCTGGCCACGCCCGGTCTGCTCGCCGTCATGGCGCCCATCTTCATCGGTTTCACCCTCGGCGTCGGCGCGCTCGGCTCGTATCTCGCGGGCGCCATCGGCGCGGGCACGCTGATGGCGGTGTTCCTCGCCAACTCCGGTGGAGCGTGGGACAACGCCAAGAAGCTGGTGGAGGACGGCCATCACGGCGGCAAGGGCAGCGAGGCCCACGCGGCCACGGTGATCGGCGACACGGTCGGTGACCCGTTCAAGGACACCGCAGGGCCGGCGATCAACCCGCTGCTGAAGGTCATGAACCTGGTCTCGCTGCTCATCGCGCCCGCAGTGATCAAGTTTTCCTACGGCGGCGACAAGAACATCGGCGTACGCATCGCGGTCGCGATCTTCGCGCTCGTGGTGATCGTCGTCTCGGTGTACGTCTCCAAGCGGCGAGGGATCGCCGTCGGCGACGACGAGAGCACCGAGCGGGTCTCCAACTCGGCTGATCCGGCGGTGGTTTCGTAGGCCGCCTCAAGAGGGCCTGTGCAACGGGCGGGCGGGAGGCGCGTGCTGACGCGCCGCCCGCCCGCTTCCGTGTGTGGGCTCGCCCACGTCGTGAGCCTTCTCTCCCATGGTGTAAAGAGTCACAAAAGATGACTTACATGGCGTTCGGCATGTGGAGGACGTCGGTCCGCGTGTAGATTCCGGGGGCCGAGAGCCATGGAAGGGACCGATCCGGTGAACAAGAAGCTCGCGGCCGCACTGTCCGGCGGTGCGGTACTGGTAGTGGCGCTGTCGGGATGCAGCAGCAAAAAGGACAGCGGACCCGACCCCAAGCTGGTGGCCTGGGCCAAGACGGTGTGCGACGCGGTGCCCGCGCAGGACACGAAGATCAGGGCGGCCAACGCGTCGATAGCCAAGATCGCCACGGACAGCAACCTCCCGCCCAAGACCGCCAGGGCAACGTACTCGCAGGCCTTCCAGGACATGGCCGACGGGTACAAGGCGATCGCCGCCGCGCTCAACAGCGCCGGAGCGCCCCCTGGGGTCGACGAGGGTGCCAAGCGGCAGCAGGACGCCGCCAAGAACCTCTCGGGCCTCTCCACGGCGTACGCCGACCTGAAGAAGAAGGTCGACGGACTCGACACCAAGGACCAGGGCAAGTTCGCGAGCGGCCTGCACGACGTCGCCACGCAGACGAAGGAGATCGGCAAGCAGAGCAACAGTGGCACCGAGGCGCTGAAGCGGCTGGAGCAGGGCGACGTCAAGGCGGCGATCGCCAAGCAGCCCAGCTGCCAGGTGGCCGCGTCGGCGGCTTCCTCTGCCTCGGCGACGACCGGCTGACGCCGACGGCCGGTCCGAGCTGAGGCGGCTCCCGGCAAGTGCCGGGGCCGCATGAGGCAGCCTTCGGCAGTCGCTGGGGGCACGTGAGGCAGTTTTCGGCAGGCGCCGGGGACCCACGTGAGCAGCTTTCGGTAGCCGCTGCAGGCCGCATGTGGCCGCTTTCGGTAGCCGCTGCGGGCCCCATGAGGCAGCCTCCGGCAGGCGGCGCGGGCCACAATGGGGGGCGTGACTGACTCCGGCCTCGCCCCCCTGCCCGCCACCGACCGGCCCGACGTCGCCGCACGCCTGCGCGACGCCCTGCTCGCGGCCTCCTTCACCGCCGACGGGTTGCTCGACCTGCTCGGTGCCCCCGCCTACGCGGCGCTGGCCCGCAGCGAGACCGTGCCCGCCCTGAGGGCCACCCGCGGCGACACGCCGCTGGAGACGCTCGTACGTCTCTTCCTGCTCCAGCAACCGGCGCCCCACGCGCGCGTGGCGGCCGTTCTGCCGGTCGAGGAGGCCCTGGAAAGCGAATGGCTCGTGCGCGTGGGCGGCGACGAGGTGGCCGCGACGGTGGACGTACGGCCCTATGGCGGTCCCGGCGGCGAGGACTGGTTCATCGTGTCCGACCTGGGCTGCGCGGTCGGCGGCGTGGGCGGCATCGGCCGGCAGGGCCCTCAGGCAGATACAGCTGTCGTACTGGGCGTCGGCGGCGCCTCCACGACCCTCGCCGGCATCACCGTCCGCACGCCTGTCGCCTCGGCGCTCGACCTCGGCACCGGCTCCGGCATCCAGGCGCTGCACGCCTCCCAGCACGCCACGCGCGTGACGGCCACCGACCTCAACCCGCGCGCGCTGCACATCACCGCGCTCACGCTCGCGCTCTCCGGCGCGCCGGCCGCCGAGCTGCGCCAGGGCTCGCTGTTCGAGCCGGTCAAGGAAGGCGAGACCTACGACCTGATCGTGTCCAACCCGCCCTTCGTGATCTCGCCGGGCGCCCGGCTGACGTACCGCGACGGCGGGATGGGCGGGGACGATCTGTGCCGCTCGCTCGTTCAGCAGGCGGGGGAACGGCTGAGCGAGGGCGGGTTCGCGCAGTTCCTCGCCAACTGGCAGCACGTCGCAGGGGAGGACTGGCAGGACAGACTCAGGTCGTGGGTGCCGCGCGGGTGCGATGCCTGGATCGTGCAGCGTGAGGTGCAGGACGTCACGCAGTACGCCGAGCTGTGGCTCAGGGACGCCGGCGACCACCGCGGTGACCCGGCGGAGTACCAGGCGCGGTACGACGCCTGGCTCGACGAGTTCGAGGCGCGCAAGGTCAAGGCCGTCGGCTTCGGCTGGATCACCCTGCGCAGGACCGGGGCCGCCGAGCCCTCGGTCACTGTGGAGGAATGGCCGCACCCGGTCGAACAGCCGCTCGGTGAGGCGATCCGGGCGCACTTCGACCGCCTTGACTTCCTCCGGGAGTACGACGACGCGGCCCTGCTCGAAGGCCACTTCAGGCTGGCCGCCGAGGTGGTCCAGGAGCAGGTCGGGTTGCCCGGCGCCGAGGACCCCGAGCACGTGGTGCTGCGTCAGCACCGCGGGATGCGCCGTGCCACGAAGGTGGACACGGTCGGTGCGGGCTTCGCGGGTGTGTGTGACGGCACGCTGAGCGCCGGCCGCATCCTGGACGCCATCGCCCAGCTCGTCGGCGAGGACCCGGTGCTGCTGCGCGACCGCACGCCGGCGCAGATCCGGCTCCTGGTGGAGCAGGGCTTCCTGGAACCGGTGGTCTGAGGTGGGGTACGGCGGCCGGGCCGGGTGCCGTAGCCCGGCTACCCGGGCCGTCGTACCCGCGTCCGGATCATCGTCGTATGCCGGTGGCACGGGCCGGACGCGTCGGTGTCGGCGGAGCGGCGACAGGGCCGGGACGCGCCGGTGCCGGTAAAACGGCCGGAAAATTACGGGTGCCGGGCCGAGCCGGGCCCTGTTCGACGTGTGCGTTCGATGGCGTGTCGACCTCCCGTTCACCCCGATGTCGCCTGCCTGTCTCCCACGCGTGCCACCCTCCCCGCGCTGGGTACGGGCAGACGGTGCAGAAGGGGCGGACGGGACCATGGAGAGCGGGCCGGCGATCTTCGCGGGAGTGGTGTTCGCCCTGTTCGGAGGCGCCCTGCTGGTGTGGACCGGCACCCGGGTGCGGCGCCATGAGCCGGTCGCCCAGGGTGTGAGTCAGGTCGCATCGGCCACCCTCGCCGGCGCCGTCGGCGTCATCGCGCTGGGCCTCGGCGCCTACTGTCTCACCCGCCTCTGACGTCGGCGGGCGTACGGTCGTAGCAGTAGCTGGAACATCACGCCCCGGACAGAGGGCGAAGGGTCGCCGGACACTCCGGGCGGCAGGAATGCCGGTAGTCGGGTTACCGTTCGAGTGGCCGTTGTGGGCTTTTCCCGTTTGACACGGGGGCGGGATGTACCGTCACACTCCGCAGCGTCACACGAGCCAGAAGCACGCCGCGACCCCGGGACCAAGGCCGGGGGAGGCCCCAACGTCGACCGGAGAGAAGAGCGAAGTTGTCCCCGACCAGCGAGACCGCACAGGGCGGCCGCCGACTCGTCATCGTCGAGTCGCCTGCCAAGGCGAAGACGATCAAGGGCTACCTGGGCCCCGGCTACGTAGTCGAAGCGAGCGTCGGGCACATCCGCGACCTTCCCAACGGCGCCGCGGAGGTGCCGGAGAAGTACACCGGCGAGGTCCGCCGCCTCGGTGTGGACGTCGAGCACGACTTCGAGCCGATCTATGTCGTCAACGCCGACAAGAAGGCCCAGGTCAAGAAGCTCAAGGACCTGCTGAAGGACTCCGACGAGCTCTTCCTCGCCACCGATGAGGACCGCGAGGGCGAGGCCATCGCGTGGCACCTCCTGGAGGTCCTGAAGCCCAAGGTCCCGGTCAAGCGGATGGTCTTCCACGAGATCACCAAGGACGCGATCCGCGAGGCCGTCGCCAATCCGCGCGATCTGAACCAGCGCATGGTCGACGCCCAGGAGACCCGCCGCATCCTCGACCGCCTCTACGGCTACGAGGTCTCGCCGGTCCTGTGGAAGAAGGTCATGCCGCGCCTGTCGGCCGGCCGTGTCCAGTCGGTCGCGACCCGCCTCGTGGTGGAGCGGGAACGCGAGCGCATCGCTTTCCGTTCTGCTGAGTACTGGGACCTGACGGGCACCTTCTTGACCGGCCGCGCGGGGGATTCGTCGGACCCGTCGTCGCTGGTCGCCCGCCTCCAGACCGTCGACGGCAGGCGGGTCGCGCAGGGCCGCGACTTCGACTCCCTCGGACAACTCAAGAGCGAGAACACCCTCCACCTCGACGAGGCGAACGCCCGCGCCCTCGCCGCGGCCCTGGAGAGCACCCGCTTCTCCGTGCGCTCTGTCGAGTCCAAGCCGTACCGCCGCTCGCCGTACGCCCCGTTCCGTACGACGACGCTGCAGCAGGAGGCCAGCCGCAAGCTCGGCTTCGGCGCGAAGGCGACCATGCAGGTCGCCCAGAAGCTGTACGAGAACGGCTACATCACGTACATGCGTACGGACTCCACGACGCTGAGCGACACCGCGATCGCGGCCGCCCGCGCCCAGGTCACGCAGCTGTACGGCGCCGACTACCTGCCCCCGCAGCCGCGCACCTACGCCGCCAAGGTGAAGAACGCCCAGGAGGCGCACGAGGCGATCCGCCCCTCGGGTGATCGTTTCCGCACCCCGGCGGAGACCGGCCTGACCGGCGACCAGTTCAAGCTCTACGAGCTGATCTGGAAGCGGACCGTCGCCTCCCAGATGAAGGACGCGACGGGCAACTCCGTCACGGTGAAGATCGGCGGCGCCGCCGCCGACGGCCGGGACGTCGAGTTCAGCGCCTCCGGCAAGACGATCACCTTCCACGGCTTCCTGAAGGCCTACGTCGAGGGCGCCGACGACCCGAACGCCGAGCTGGACGACCGCGAGCGCCGGCTGCCGCACGTCGACGAGGGCGACCCGCTGTCCGCCGAGGAGATCACGGTCGACGGGCACGCCACCAAGGCCCCGGCCCGCTACACCGAGGCATCCCTGGTCAAGGAGCTGGAAGAGCGCGAGATCGGCCGCCCGTCGACGTACGCGTCGATCATCGGCACGATCCTCGACCGCGGCTACGTGTTCAAGAAGGGCACGGCCCTGGTGCCGTCCTTCCTGTCCTTCGCCGTGGTCAACCTCCTGGAGAAGCACTTCGGGCGGCTCGTCGACTACGACTTCACCGCCAAGATGGAGGACGACCTCGACCGCATCGCCCGCGGCGAGGCGCAGGCCGTGCCGTGGCTGAAGCGCTTCTACTTCGGCGAGGGCACCGTCGCGGGTGCCGCCGCCGACGCCGGCAACGGCGACGGGGACCACCTCGGCGGCCTCAAGGAACTGGTCACCGACCTGGGCGCGATCGACGCGCGCGAGGTGTCCTCCTTCCCGGTGGGCAACGACATCGTGCTGCGAGTCGGCCGCTACGGCCCCTACATCGAGCGCGGCGAGAAGGACACCGAACAGCACCAGCGCGCCGACATCCAGGACGATCTGGCGCCGGACGAGCTGTCCGTCGAGCTGGCCGAGGAGCTGCTGGCCAAGCCGAGCGGCGACTTCGAGCTGGGCACGGACCCGCAGAGCGGGCACGCGATCGTCGCCAAGGACGGCCGCTACGGCCCGTACGTCACGGAGGTTCTCCCCGAGGGCACCCCGAAGACGGGCAAGAACGCGGTCAAGCCGCGCACCGCCTCCCTCTTCAAGTCCATGGCACTGGACACGGTGACCCTCGAGGACGCGCTGAAGCTGATGTCGCTGCCGCGTGTCGTCGGCACCGACGCCGACGGTGTGGAGATCACCGCGCAGAACGGCCGCTACGGCCCGTACCTGAAGAAGGGCACGGACTCGCGCTCGCTGCAGACCGAGGACCAGCTCTTCACGATCACGCTGGAGGAGGCGCAGGCGATCTACGCCCAGCCGAAGCAGCGCGGACGGGCCGCCGCCAAGCCGCCGCTGAAGGAGCTGGGCGAGGACCCGGTCTCCGCGAAGCCGGTCGTGGTCAAGGACGGCCGCTTCGGTCCGTACGTCACCGACGGCGAGACCAACGCGACCCTGCGCTCCGACGACAGCGTGGAAACGATCACTCCGGAGCGCGGCTTCGAGCTGCTCGCCGAGAAGCGGGCGAAGGGGCCCGCCAAGAAGACGGCGAAGAAGGCCCCGGCCAAGAAGGCCGCGCCGGCGAAGAAGACCGCCGCCAAGAAGACGGCGGCGAAGAAGACCACCGCAGCCGCGAAGAAGACCACGGCGAAGACGACGGCGGCGAAGACGACGGCGGCCAAGAAGGCGACGGCTTCGAAGGCGACCGCCTCCGGCGCGGAGGACTGACGGTCCGACGGCCGGAGCACGCACCCGCGCTCCGGTCCGTCGCTCCGGCTTCGCGAAACGAACGCCTCGGCATCACTTTGGTGTCGGGGCGCGCGTACGCCCGGACGGGTGTGGTGTCGGTGGCTGCCGATAGGCTGAACGCATGACGCGAGCCGAGCAGCCAACGGCCCCCACCACAGCAGCGGACGACGAACTGGTCGCGGACTCCCGCGAGCGCGCCGTCCGCTCCCTGCTGCGCCGACCACAGGTGCGGCGCCTGTGGAGCGCGCAGCTCGTGAGCGGTGTCGGTGACATCCTCGCGCTGCTCGTGCTGGTCCTCTTCGTCCTCCAGGCGGCCATCGCCCAGGGCTCCTTCGGTGGCGGCTACCGAGGCGTGGCGTTCGCAGTGGCGACCGTCTTCGCCGCGCGCATCCTCGCCACCCTCCTCTTCGGCGCGGTCCTCCTCGGCCCGCTGACCACGCTCACCGCCCAGGAGGGCCCGCTCGACCGGCGCTGGACCATGGTCGGCGCCGACGGCCTGCGTGCCGTGCTGCTGATCGTCGCGCCCCTCTGGATCGACTGGACCCCGGACAACGCACTCGCCGTCCTGCTGGTCACCGCCTTCGTCACCGGCGTCGCCGAGCGGCTGTGGACGGTGTGCCGGGAGGGCGCGGCCCCGGCCCTGCTGCCCGCCCCGCCCCCGGAGGGGGCGACCGTACGGCCGCTGCCGGACCACCTGGACGCCCTGCGCCGCCTCGCGCTGCGCACCAGCTTCCTGGCGATTCCGCTGGCGGCCGCCGCCCTGGTCGTCGCCGCCCTGCTGAACAACCTGCTCGGCACCGGAGTGGCCTGGTTCGACCAGCACCAGGCGGCCCTCGGGTCGTACGTGGCGGCGGGACTCTTCGCCGCGTCCCTGTCCGTGCTGACGTTCCTGGAGCTGCCCGACACGCGCACCCCGCGCCCGCGGTCCCCGCTGGAGGGCCTGCGCCGCCCGCGCACCGGCACGGGCGTCGACAAGGGCCGTACGGGCGCCATCCCGCTGCTCGTCCCGGCCTGCGCCGCCGTGGCCGGAGCCATCGCCGCCGCGGTCGCGGTGTGCGTGCTGCACGCCAAGGACCTGGGCGGCGGCCCGGTCCTCTACGGCCTGCTGGTGCTGGGCCTGACCGGCGGTGTCGGCGTCGGCATCCGTACGGCGCCCGCGCTGCTGCCCTCGCTCTCGCGCCGCCGGCTGCTCGCCCTCGCGATCGCCTTCACCGGCATCGCCCTGCTGGCCGCCGGGCTCGTCCCTGACGTCACCACGGTGCTGCTCATCGTCACGCTGGCCGGTGTCGGCGCGGGCGTCGCCGCCAACACCGGACACGCCCTGCTGGACCAGGAGACCGAGGAGTACCGCAAGGCCCGCACCACCGAGCACCTGCACGCGGTCGTACGGGTATGCATCGCGCTCGGCGTCCTGATCGCCCCCCTGGTCGCCGCGCTGATCGGCCCGCACCGGCTGGAGAACGGCAGGTTCGTCTTCGCCCACGGCGGCGCCTCCTTCACGCTGATGCTGGTCGGCGCGCTGCTGCTGCCGGTGGCCGCGCTGGTGCTCGCCAAGGTCGACGACCGCTCCGGTGTCCCGCTGCGCCAGGACCTCAAGGACGCGCTGCTCGGCGGCGACGACCCCGTCCAGGCCTCGGCGACGAACGGTTTCTTCATCGCCCTGGAGGGCGGCGACGGAGCTGGCAAGTCCACCCAGGCCGAGGCGCTCGCGGAGTGGATCCGCGCCAAGGGCCACGAGGTCGTGCTCACCCGCGAGCCGGGGGCCACCCCTGTGGGCAAGCGGCTGCGCTCGATCCTGCTGGACGTGTCCTCGGCGGGTCTGTCGCACCGCGCGGAGGCGCTGCTGTACGCGGCCGACCGGGCCGAGCACGTCGACACCGTCGTACGGCCCGCCCTGGAGCGCGGCGCCGTCGTCATCTCGGACCGGTACATCGACTCGTCCGTGGCTTACCAGGGCGCGGGTCGTGACCTGTCCCCGACCGAGATCGCCCGCATCAACCGCTGGGCGACCAACGGGCTCGTCCCGCACCTCACCGTCCTGCTGGACGTCTCCCCGGAGGCCGCCCGCGAGCGGTTCACCGAGGCGCCGGACCGGCTGGAGTCGGAGCCGGCCGAGTTCCACGCGCGCGTGCGGGCCGGTTTCCTCACGCTCGCCGCCTCCGACCCCGGCCGCTATCTGGTCGTGGACGCCGGGCAGGAGCCCGAGGCCGTCACCACCGTGATCCGGCACCGGCTCGACACCGTGCTGCCGCTGTCCGAGGCCGAGGTCAAGGCCCAGGAGGAGGCGCGCAGGAAGGCCGAGGAGGAGGCGCGCCGCAAGGCCGAGGAAGAGGCCGCGCGCAAGGCCGAGGAGGAGCGCCTGGAGCGCGAGCGCCAGGAGCAGCTCGCCAAGCTGCGCGCCGAGGAGGAGGAGCGCAAGCGCCGCGAGCTGGAGGAGGCGCAGCGTCGCGAGGCCGAGCGGCAGGCGGAGGAGGCCCGGCAGCGGGCCGAGGAAGCGCGGCGCCGGGCGGAGGAGGAGCGGCAGCGGCTCCTCGCGGAGGAGAAGGCCCGCGCCGAGGAGGAGGCCCGCCGCAGGGCCGAGGAGGAGCTGCGGCGCAAGCAGGCCGAGGAGGAGGCCAGGCTGCGCGCCGAGGAAGAGGCACGGCAGGCCCGGCTGCGCGCCGAGGAGGAAGCGCGACGCCTGGAGAAGCAGCGCAAGGCCGAAGAGGCCCTGCTGCGCGCGGAGGAGGCCCGCCGCCAGGCGGCCGAGGCCGCGGCTGCCGCCGACGTGGCGGCCCGCAGGCCCGGCACCCCGCAGCCGCCGGTGCCGGGTATGACCCCGGACGCGGCGACCGTGCCCACGCCGGTCGTCTCGCCGGGGGCGGGCGGCACGCCTTCGCCGAGTGCGGAGGAGACGGTGCGGACGCCGGTCGCGTCTCCGGGTGCCGAGGAGACGACGGTGCTGCGGCCGGTGCGCGAGGAGCGGGCCGGCGATGCCCAGGCGTCCAGGACCGGGACGGGGACCGGGTCCGGTTCCGAGTCCGAGGTGACGGCCGAGCTGCCGCAGCCGCAGGCCGCCTCCGGCGCGGCGGACGAGACCGCGGTGCTGCCGCCGGTTGCTCCGGGTGCGGCGGACGAGACGGCGGTGCTGCCGCCGGTTGCTCCGGGTGCGGCGGACGAGACGGCGGTGCTGCCGCCCGTGTCCGCCGACGAGACGGCCGTGCTGCCGCCGGTGCCCCCGGGCGGAGGCGACGGGACCACCGTTCGGCCGCCCGTACGGGGCCAGGACCCGGCGGACCGGGTGCCGGCCGGCTTCTTCCGGGACGAGCGGCCCGGGGCGGGTCCCGACGACTCCGGGGACCGTACGCGCGAGATGCCCCAGCTCGACTCCGAGGGCACGCCGCGTCGCCGGCCGCGCCCCGACTGGGCCGAGGAGACTCCGCTGGACGACCTGCCGACGCTGGCGGACGAGCTGCTGGGGTCGTACGACGAGCAGGAGTACGGGGGCCCCGGTGACGACCAGGGCCGCCGGGGTCGCGGTCGTCGCGGCTGAGCGAGGACAGAGCACGTAGGGCGGCGCCCGTCGGAGCACCGGCGGGCGCCGCCCGCGTTGTCAGTGCCCACCCCCACAATGGATCCCGGAACGCGAAGTGTGACGAAAGGGCGGCGTGACCCATGACCGTGTGGGACGACCTCGTCGGGCAGGAGAAGGTGAGCGCGGTGCTCGATGCCGCCGCTCGGGACGCCGACGCCCTCGTCACGGCCGCCGCGGCGGCCGAGCCGTTGCCGGAGGCGTCGAAGATGACGCACGCCTGGCTGTTCACGGGCCCGCCCGGAGCGGGCCGGAACCAGGCGGCGCGGGCCTTCGCCGCCGCCCTCCAGTGCGTGAGCCCCGACCGTGCCCTCGGCGGATCCCCGGGCTGCGGTTTCTGCGACGGCTGCCACACCGCGCTGCTCGGCACCCACGCGGACGTCACCACGGTCGCCGCCGTGGGCTCCGAGATCCTGGTCAAGGACATGCGGGACACGGTCCGCAAGTCGTTCACCTCCCCGGCGACCGGCCGCTGGCAGATCATCCTGGTCGAGGACGCCGAGCGGCTGAACGAGAAGTCGGCCAACGCCGTCCTGAAGGCCGTGGAGGAGCCCGCCCCGCGGACGGTCTGGCTGCTGTGCGCCCCCTCGATCGAGGACGTCCTGCCCACGATCCGCTCCCGCTGCCGCCACCTGAACCTGCGGACGCCCTCGGTCGACGCGGTCGCCGACATGCTCGTACGCCGCGACGGCATCGAACCCCAGGTCGCCGCTGCGGCCGCCCGCGCCACCCAGGGGCATGTCGACCGGGCCCGCCGCCTGGCCACCGACCCCGCGGCCCGCGAGCGCCGCGCCGCCGTGCTCAGACTCCCCCTGCGGCTGGACGAGGTGGGCGCCTGCCTCAGGGCGGCCCAGGAGCTGGTCGACGCGGCCGCCGAGGACGCCAAGCAGCTCGCCGAGGAGATGGACG
This sequence comes from Streptomyces sp. NPDC005728, assembly GCF_040630895.1. Classification (NCBI taxonomy): domain Bacteria; kingdom Bacillati; phylum Actinomycetota; class Actinomycetes; order Kitasatosporales; family Streptomycetaceae; genus Streptomyces; species Streptomyces sp. NPDC005728. The sequence goes on along the minus strand of NZ_JBEXYL010000010.1, from coordinate 98,082 downwards.
GCAAGGAGACCGAGGAGCTGAAGGCGGCTCTGGGCGCGGCCCAGGGCGGCCGGCTGCCGCGCGGTACGGCGGGCGTGATGAAGGACCTCGAGGACATGCAGAAGCGCCGCAGAACCCGCACGCAGCGCGACAGCCTCGATGTCGCGCTCGGCGACCTCACCGGCTTCTACCGCGACGTCCTCGCCCTCCAGCTCGGCTCCCGGGTGGCGATCGCCAACGGCGACACCGAGGAAGCCCTGGAGAGGCTGGCCCGCGGCAGCTCACCGGAGTCCACGCTCCGCCGGATCGAGGCGATCGCCGCCTGCCGCGAGGCCCTGGACCGCAATGTGGCTGCGCTGCTGGCGGTGGAGGCGATGACGATGGCGCTGCGGGCGGGGTGAGCCGGGCGTACGGTGGTTGACGGACCGCGTCCCTCGTACGAGGCCACCGTCCACACGCACCGCTTCTGCTCCATCGCCCAGCGTTACGCTCGCCTGATGCACACCTGGTCATCTCTCCGCCGGAACCGCCGGACCCGCCGGAACCGGCCCCGGTCCCGGACCTGGATCGAGGCTCGGACCCGAAGCCGGACCCGGTCGTCGGCGCGCGTCACGGGCACCCTTCTGGCGGCCGTCGCGCTGTTCGCTTCCGCCTGTTCCTCCGGGAGTTCGACCACGTCGTCCTCCGGTCCGGCGGAGGCGGTGCTGGCCGCGCTGCCCCGTGCCACGCCGTCGGAGCTGTCGCCGTACTACACCCAGCACCTGCACTGGCGCAGCTGCGGTGTCTCCGGTTTCCAGTGCGCCACGATGAAGGCGCCGCTGGACTACGCCAAGCCCGGCGCGGGGGACATCCGGCTCGCGGTCGCCCGCAAGAACGCCACCGGCAAGGACAAGCCGATCGGCTCGCTGCTGGTCAACCCGGGCGGTCCGGGCGGCTCGGCGATCGCGTATCTCCAGAGTTACGCGGGCATCGGCTACCCAGCCGAGGTCCGCGCCCGCTACGACATGGTCGCGATGGACCCGCGGGGCGTCGCCCGCAGCGAGCCGGTCGAATGCCTCGGCGCACGCCAGATGGACGCCTACACCCAGACGGACAGCACGCCCGACGACCGGAAGGAGACGAACGAGCTGGTCGGCGAGTACAAGAAGTTCGCGGAGAGCTGCGGGACGCACTCGGCGCGGCTGCTGCGGCACGTGTCCACCGTCGAGGCGGCGCGGGACATGGACATCCTGCGGGCAGTGCTCGGCGACCCGAAACTGAACTACGTCGGCGCGTCGTACGGCACCTTCCTCGGGGCGACGTACGCCGGTCTGTTCCCGCAACGGACGGGCAGGCTGGTGCTGGACGGCGCGATTGACCCGTCCCTCGACGCCCGGAACCTCAACCTGGGCCAGACGGCGGGCTTCGAGACGGCGTTCCAGGCGTTCGCGAAGGACTGTGTACGGCAGCCCGACTGCCCGCTCGGCGGCAGGGGCACCACGCCCGCGCAGGTCGGCGACCACCTCAAGGCCTTCTTCCGCAAGCTGGACGCCCACCCCATCCCGGGGGGCGACGCGGACCACCGCGAGGTCGGCGAGTCGCTGGCCACCACCGGGGTGATCGCGGCGATGTACGACGAGGGTGCCTGGGGGCAGCTGCGCGAGGCGCTGACCTCGGCGATGCGGGAGAAGGACGGCGCAGGCCTGCTCGCCCTCTCCGACGGCTACTACGAACGCGACGCGAACGGCCACTACAGCAACCTGATGATGGCCAACGCCGCCGTGAACTGCCTCGACCTGCCGCCCGCCTTCACGGGCCCGGAGCAGCTGGAGCAGGCCCTTCCCGAGTTCGAGAAGGCGTCCCCGGTCTTCGGTGAGGGCCTCGCGTGGGCCTCGCTGAACTGCGCGTACTGGCCGGTGAAGGCCACGGGCGAGCCGCACCGCATCGAGGCGAAGGGCGCGGCGCCCATCGTCGTGGTCGGCACCACCCGCGACCCGGCGACCCCCTACGTCTGGGCCGAGTCCCTCGCCCGCCAGCTCTCCTCGGCCCGCCTGCTGACCTACGTCGGCGACGGCCACACCGCCTACGGCCGCGGCAGCGCCTGCATCGACTCCGCGATCGACGCCTACCTCCTCCACGGGACGCCTCCGGCGAAGGGAAAGCGCTGCTCGTAGATCCGATCGCCGGGCCGGTCGGGGTGCTCCGGGGTGGTACGGAGCACCCCCGGAAACTGTGTAGACTTACCGACGTTGCTGATCGCACCATAGTGCGGACAGCGCGCCGCCTTAGCTCAGATGGCCAGAGCAACGCACTCGTAATGCGTAGGTCTCGGGTTCGAATCCCGAAGGCGGCTCACAAGAACCCCGGGTCAGAAAATATTCTGACCCGGGGTTCTATCGTTCAGTGGGTGTGCTGAAGAATCTCCATGAGCGTCGACATGTCCACGCCCAGCTCGTTCAGGATCGTGTCGGCGTACTGATCGCGCCCGCCGCCTACGGCCTACTGTCGAAAGAAGCCGGACTTCAGGTCCCCCACGATGGCGTCGAGTGGGTGCCCACTGACGATGAACGGTCCACCCCAGGGCGCGCTGAGTGCGAAGAGCAACGCCAGGCTCAGCCCGACCACACTCGCAACACCCGCGACGAGCAATGACGTTCGCAGGCTGCTGCGGAAGACCAGTGCGCCAGAGTTCACGATCAAGGCCAGCCCGCTGACCACGAGCGTGACGACGTAGAGCGCGGGAACGTCGCGCTCGGCGGCCGCGACGCGGGCGCGACGACTACTGGTGACACCGTCCAGGGAAACCACCAGCTCCGTGCCTGTCGGGGTTCCGACCTCGGGCCGGGCCGCCTCGGCGCGCACACTCCGCTCCAGCCGTGCGATCGCGCGAGCGGTGGCCAGGTCGTCACCGGACGCCGCCGCTGTACCCCCCCATTCCCTGGCACGCGTGGTCTGCAAGTAGTTCAGCAGTGCCGTATGGATCGGCTCCGACTGGACTCGCGGACTTGTCGCCGCCCATGCCAGGCGGGAGGCCGCGGCCGCCTCGTCGCTCACCAGTCCCTCTGCTGCGCGCAGGTAGCCGGCCTCGCTGGCCAGTGAGAGTGCCGCAAAGATCGCGAAGGCGGCGCCGAGTGTCGGCATCAGGGGCATGGCGATCTGCGGCACCCGGTCCTGCTCCCCGACCGGTACGAGCGCCCGGACGCCGACCCGCGCCACGGCCGCGACCAGTAAGGCAAGCAAGAGCCCGCCCACAACCAGCGCCACCGCCGGCAGCGAGGTCAACCAGTTCACCACATCACCTACAGCGCGTTCCCGCGAGCGCCACACGGCGGCGGCGCATCGACCCCGTGACCTGGAGCTCCTCGTCGGTCACTTTCAATGAACGCTCCATGATCACAGGTCGAAGACCGTTTACGCTCGCGACGCCCAGCACGGCATCTCGCTTCGTCGGCCAAACGGCCGGTCCGCTTCTTGTGGACGCACTCTTTCAGGGCATCGCTCGCCCGCAACATCTCGCAGACGCGGTCTCAGATCTGGTTGATCCGGCATCGTTCACAGTCATCCATCGTCGTGTGTAGGTCTCGGGTTCGAATCCCGAAGGCGGCTCTGAAAAAGCCCAGGTCACATAGCCCGTGACCTGGGTCCTTGTCCAGGCTCAGGTAGCGCTCGTCACCCTCGGTGGGTCAGCTCGCGCTCATGCCCCGTTCCGGCCACTGCGACCGCTCGTCGTACACGGAGTTGATCTTCCGGGATGCCTTGAGGAAGGTGTAGTCGATGTCGCCGTCGTCCGGCTGGGCCGTTCGCGTGTGCGTGTTCATGGTCAGGATCCGGGTCATGTCTGCCGGGTCCTCACCAAAGGAGTAGCGGACAACCGCCCCGCCCTCGGACTCCTTCTTGAAGTGGACGAGGGAGGCCATCACCACTCACTTTCGAAGTCTTCGCGCTTGTCCAGCGGAACCTTGCTCTGCCAATTGTAGGTTTCGTTCGCCACCCGGTGGGCTTCCTGATAGGTGGCCCCGGGGTGTTCGCGCAGGTAGGTGAGCTCAGAGAGCTCGTGCTCCAGCAGTACGTGGTCCTCGGGTAGGGCGTGGCCGGAGCGAAGGCGTATCCAGGCGTCCGCGATCTCGGCGTCCGCGTCGAACTTCCGGACGACGACCTGACCTGTCTCGTAGTCCTCGATCGGGAGCAGGGTCCCTGCCGTGGATCGCCGGGACGGTGGGCGTCCTGGCCGTGGGCGTCGGCACCGTCCTGTTCCTCGCCGCGCGCCGGCGTCGGCGGTCCTGAGCCCTCTCGCCCGGTCCGGTGGTCCATCGGATCCCGGCGCCGCACCAGGAGCCGACAAAACCACAGCAAAGGGGCTGCAAAGTGAATCGGCGCCAGATGAACCAGCGCACCTGAGGCAACATCTTGGTGAACGGAGAGCGCCGTGCGGTCAGGACGCGGCGCTGTCGTCGGCCGGATGGGGTGAGGGACGTGGTGGAGCCGAGGATCGCCGTGGCCGTGGTGACCATGGGCAACCGGCCTGCCGAAGTCGACGCCCTGCTGGAGTCCGTGGCCAAGCAGGACGTGGCCCCCGCCCGCATCGTGATCGTCGGCAACGGCTGCCGGCTGCCCGAGTTCGCCGAGCGGCTGTCCCTGCCGGGCGAGGTCACCACCATCGACGTCGAGGAGAACCTCGGTTGCCCGGGTGGCCGGAACGTCGCCCTCGCCCGGTTGCGCGCGTACGGCGACGTCGACGTCGTCGTCGAACTGGACGACGACGGGCTGCTCGTCGACGCCGACGTGCTGCGCCGGGTGCGTGAGCTGTACGCGGCCGACCCGCGCCTCGGCATCGTCGGCTTCCGGATCGCCGACGAGCACGGCGAGACCCAGCAGCGGCATGTGCCCCGGGTGGGCAGCTCCGACCCTCTGCGGGGCGGTTACGTCACCGGCTTCCTCGGCGGCGGCCACGCCCTGCGCATGACGATGCTGGCCGAGACCGGGGACTGGCCCGCCGAGTTCTTCTTCGCGCACGAGGAGACCGACCTCGCCTGGCGGGCCGCCGACGCCGGCTGGAAGATCCTGTACGCCCCTGCGCTGTTGCTCCAGCACCCCAAGACCTCGCCGGCCCGGCACGCCATCTACTACCGGGTCAACGCCCGCAACCGTGTCTGGCTCGTCCGGCGCCGACTGCCCCTGCCGCTCATCCCGGTGCACCTCGGGGCGTGGACGCTGCTCACGCTCGCCCGCACCCGCTCCCTGGCCGGGCTGCGGGCCTGGTTCGGCGGATTCACGGAGGGGCTGCGGGAGACGGCCGGCGAGCGGCGGCCCATGCGCTGGCGGACGGTGTGGCGACTCACCCGGCTCGGCCGACCGCCCGTCATCTGAGCGAAGCGCGCCCGGCGCCTGAACGGAGGGGGCCCGGCCGTTGTTTGAGCGAAGCGCGCCCGCTCCCTGTCCGAGCGGCGCGCGCGAAGATGTGAAGGTACGGGACAGGGCCCCGGTCGTTCACCTCCGCCGACCGGGGCCCCTTGCGCCCCCGGACCAGGCCTGCGGCGACACTCCCCCGAGTTACGCGACTTACGCGCGCGCCGTCGGGCCGGATCCGATGAAAAGATCACATCAGGGCGCACCAACGGATCGCTAACATGTGGCCAACGGTTCGTCCGCTGGTTGCGGACCGGCTGGCCGGAAGTCGCCAGGCGGCAGCGGTGGGAAGCCGGAACCCTCACGGATTCCGGCCCCGACCAGCAGGCGGAAGGTGGCGGGAAACCGTTGTGGACGGGGCGGAATTCCGCCAGGAAAGGCAGTGGGGCGGCGTGATGCGGCGGTGCGAGCTGCGTTTCGGACTGCTGGGACCGCCTGTGCTGTATGACCGGCAGCCGTACGAGATTTCGTACGACGATTCGGGCAACACCTACGACAACGCCCATGACGCCAACCCTGGCGGCGCCCACGACACCAACCCTGACGGCACCACCAGCCCTGACGGCACCTCCGAGTACAACCCCGACAACCTCGTCCGTGCCATCGGCAGCCCCAAGGTCCGCGCCCTGCTCGCCGCTCTGCTGCTGGAGGCCGGCCGGGTCGTGTCCGTCGAGTCGCTGAAGGACGCCCTGTGGGGCGGAGCCCCTCCCGTCTCCGCGCAGGCCTCGCTGCACAACCACGTCACCCGGCTGCGCCGGCTCCTGGACGACCCCGAGCGGCTCCGGGCCGTGGCGCCCGGCTATCTGCTGCGCGTGGACGACGGCGAGTTGGACGTGCACGTGTTCGACGCCCGGGTCGCCGAGGCGCGCGCCGCGCACGCCCGGCGGGACTGGGCGGCTGTCGTTCGCCCCTGCACGGCGGCGCTCGCGCTCTGGCGTGGCACCCCGCTCAGCGGACTCCCCGCGGACCTCGGCGGTTACGCCCTCGTGCAGCGCCTGGAGGAGGCGCGGCTGCTCCTGCTGGAGTGGCGGTACGACGCCGAACTCGCCCTCGGCGGAGCCAGGGTGGCCGGTCTCGTCCCGGAGCTGGCGGCCCTGGTCGCCGAGCATCCGCTGCGCGAGGCGTTCCACCGCCAGCTGATGCTTGCCCTGCACCGCACCGGCCGCCAGGCCGAGGCCCTGGCCGTCCATCGCGACCTGCGCGCCCACCTGATCGAGGAACTCGGCATCGAGCCGGGCCGGGCGGTCCGCGAGGCCCACGTGGAGGTCCTGAGAGGCTCCTCGCCCGCGAAAGCGCGGGAGGAAGCCGCCCGGGTCCCCGCCCAACGCACCCGCATCCCCGCAGCCGCCGACGGCGAGCCGGCCCCACAGGCTCCGTCCGCACCCGACGGCGAAAGCCGGACGCGTGGTGCGGGTGGGAGCCCGGTCCCGCCCGCAGGCCGGGCTTCTTCGGCCCACCCCCCCGCGCCGGCCCAACTCCCCGCGCCTCCGGGCCACTTCACCGGCCGTGCAGCCGAAATCAAGGTCCTGCAGGAAGCCTTCGCCGACCGGCGGAGCCAACTCGCCGTGATCAGCGGTATGGCCGGCGTAGGCAAGAGCGCCCTCGCCCTGCACGTGGCCCATGGGCTGCGGGAACGCTTTCCCGACGGTCAGCTGTACGTCAACCTGCACGGCGCCACGCCCGGCATGACCCCCCTCACCTCGGCCCAGGCGCTCGCCGCACTGCTGCGCGACCTGGGCGCCGAGTCCCGGAACATCCCCGAACACCCGGACGCCGCAGCCGCGTTGCTGCGCTCTCTGCTCGCCCCGGCCCGCATCCTGCTGGTGCTGGACGACGCGGCGAGCGCGGCCCAGGTGCGGCCCCTGCTCCCGGCCGGGCCCGGCTGCGCGGTGATCGTCACCAGCCGCTCGCCGCTGACCGCGCTCGACGGCGCCCGTCGCTTCCCGCTCTCCCCGCTCACCGGGGAGGACAGCGCGGCCCTGCTACGCGCGGTGAGCGGGCGGGAGGGGCTCGACGCGGGGCACGCCCTCGTCGAGCTGACCGGCAGGCTGCCGCTCGCGCTGCGGGTCGTCGCCGCCCGGCTGGCCGCCCGCCGGGCCCTCACGCCGGATGTGCTGGCCGGTCAACTGGCCGCCACGGAAGGCCGTCTGCACCACCTGGAGTACGACGACCTGAGCGTCCGCCGCTCCCTGGCCGTCGCGCACGACGCGCTCGCCGCCGCCGAGCGCGAGGCCGACCGGGACGCGGCCCTCGCCCTGCGCCACCTCGGCGCGCTCGACCTGCCCACTTACGGCGCCCCGCTGGTCGCCCGCCTCACCGGCACCGACCCGCGCCGCGCGGAGGCCGCTCTGGACCGGCTGGTCGACGTGGCCCTGCTGGAGGAGACGACGTACGGCCGCTACGCCCCGCACGACCTGGTCCGTGACTTCGCGCGCGAACTGGCCGGCAAGAGTCCCATGCCGTCCGCCGGCGCCGATCCGGACCTGACCGCCCTGCGCTGGTACGCCGCCGTCGCCGAGCGCGCCCTCGTCGCCGTCGTGGAGCCCGGTCTCGACCAGGACGACCGCCTGCGGCCCACCTCCGCCCAGCCGCCGGAGCACGCGGCGGACGTGGCGGCCCTGGGCTCCTTCGAGTCCGCCGACATGGTGTTCGCCTGGGGCGACGTGGAGCTGGAGAACATCGTCGCGCTGGTCGAGCGCAACGCCGGTACGGACGACGAGCGCCGGGCCGCCCATCTCTCCGTACTCGTCCGGCTGTTCTTCCCCTACGTGCAGCGCAGCGGCCGGGCCGCCGAGATGGAGGTGCTCGGGCGGGCCGCGCTCGGCGCGGCCCGGCGGCTCGGGGACGCGGCGGCCGAGGCGTACGCCCTGGGCGACCTCGCGGGCCTGAACTTCCTGACCGGCCGGCAGAACGACGCGCTCGCCCTCACCGACCAGGCTCTCGTGATCTGGCGGCGGCTCGGCACGGTCTCCTGGATCCGGCGCAGCCTGAACAACCGCGGGCTGCTGCTGGAGGGGCTCGGCCGGTTCGCGGAGTCGGGGGAGGCGCTGCGGCAGAGCCTCGCGTACTCCCGGCAGCTGGACGACCCCTACGGCGAGGCCGTCACCCGCAGCCACCTCGGCAACCTCTACGAGCACACCGATCCGCGGGCCGCCATCGAGCAGCACCGGCGCTCGCTGGAGATCGGGGACGCGATCGGCGCGGTCATCGTCCAGCACTCGGCCCACTGCAACATCGGGTACGCCCACCTCACGCTCGGCGAACCGGCAGCCGCCGCAGGGCACTTCGAGGAGAGCCTGCGGATCCTCGGCGGCCACGGCGACTGGCACGGCGAGTCGCAGACCCGGCTCGGTCTCGTCCGCGCACTGCGGGAGCTGGGCGAGGCCGCGCGGGCCGCCGCCGAGTGCGCCGAGCTGCTGCACCGCGCCGACGCCCGCGCCGACCGCTACATCGGCGGCCTCGCCCGCCACCAGCACGGGCTGCTGCTGCACGAGGAGGGGCGGCGGGCGGAGGCGTACGACGCCTGGCGCGCGGCCCTCACGGGGCTGCACGGCACGGACGAGCAGGCGGTCCTCACGGAGCTGCGGAGGCTGCTGTCCGACGGCCCGGTCCGGTAGGCCCGCGCGGATCAAGGTCATACCGCGGCAGGTGCTCGGCGTGGGGCGCCGTCCCGTGACGGCACCTCGCGGCCGGTGCCGATGGGCCGACATGGACCGAGGGCGCTCACTTGGCGTCGGCATAGCACTCCACCACCGCCGTCGTGAACGGGAAGCGCACCGGGGTCTCGCCGAAGGTCAGCCGCCCGGCGAGGTCGGCGGCGTCCCGGATGGCCTGTACGACGGTGTCGGCCTCCTCGGCGGGGCAGTGCACGATCACCTCGTCGTGCTGGAAGAACACCAGCTCTGCCGCAAGGTCCGCGCAGGACCGGCGCAGCGCGGCGAGCAGCAGCAGGGCCCAGTCGGCGGCGCTGCCCTGCACGACGAAGTTGCGGGCGAAGCGGCCCCGCGCGCGGGAGTCGGTCGACGCGTAGCCGGGGACCCACGCCTGCCCGTCGGAGTCGTCCTCGCCGACGGGGATGCCCGCCTCCTCCTCCGCGTCCTCGCCCGGCCGGGCGGCGGGCGGGCAGGTCCGGCCCAGCCAGGTGCGCACGAGCCGGCCCTCCTCGCCGGCCCGCGCGGCCTCGTCGACGTAGGCCACCGCCTTGGGGAAGCGGCGGCGCAGCGCCGCGAGGTTCTTCAGGCCGTCGCCGGACGTCTGGCCGTAGACCGCGCCGAGCACGGCGAGCTTGGCCTGGTTCCGGTCGCCGGAGAAGGCGCGGTCGGAGACGGACTGGTACAGGTCGCTCTCGCGGCCGGCCACCTCCATCAGGCCGGGGTCGCGGGAGATCGCCGCCAGCACACGCGGCTCCATCTGGTCGGCGTCGGCCACGACCAGCCGCCATCCCGGGTCGGCGACCACGGCCCGCCGGATCACCTTGGGGATCTGCAGGCCGCCCCCGCCGTTGGTCACCCAGCGCCCGGTGACCGTGCCGCCGGCCAGGAACTCGGGCCGGAAGCGGCCGTCACGGACCCAGTCCTGCAGCCAGGACCAGCCGTGCGCGACCCAGATGCGGTACAGCTTCTTGTACTCCAGCAGCGGTTCCACCGCCGGGTGTTCGATCGATCCGATCTCCCAGCGGCGGGTGGACTTCACCTTGATCCCGGCCTGTGCGAAGGCCTTGATCACGTCGGCGGGCAGGTCGGGCCTGACCCGGCGGCCGAAGGCCACGGACACCTCGTCGGCCAGCTCGGCGAGGCGGCGCGGCTCGCCGCCGCCCGCGTACCGCTCGCCGAGCAGTTCGTGCAGCAGCTCGCGGTGGACCTCGGCGCTCCAGGGGAGGCCCGACCGGTTCATCTCGGCGGCCACCAGCATGCCGGCGGACTCGGCGGCGGTCAGCAGCCGCATCCGGCCGGGGTGGGCGGTCTTCTCGTGCCGTCGCTGCTGGTCGGCGTAGACCGCGAGGAGGTCGGGGAGGGGCAGGCGGGTGCCGGTCGGTTCGAACAGCGGGGACTGGGCGCCCGGTTCGGCCGAGCGCTGCGGCGGGTCGGGCGGTACGGGACCGCCCCGGAGGCGGGCCAGGGCGGCGGCGGCCGAGCGCGGCTCGCCGTACCGGCCCTCGTGGCCCAGCAGAAGTGTTTCGGCGTCCTCGATGTCGTAGCACCGTTCCACTCGCACCCCCGTGGCGAGCAGACGCGGGTAGACCTCGGGTGTCGACCGCCACACCCAGCGCGTCACCTCCGGGCGGCTCCGCACCGCCCCGGCGAGATCGCTCTCCCGCCGCACCGGACCGGCGGGCAGCCCGTCCGGGCCGAGGGGGGCGACGTCCACGCCACCGTCCTCGGCCGGCGCGAGAGCCCACCGGTCGGTCATGACTGCGAGTGTGGCAGCCGGCACTGACAATGGTCCTGACCTGCTGTCTCACGTCGCGGAGCAGAGTGCTCCGCGACGGTTGCTCCACTGTCGGCGACGGTGCCGGCCCGGGACTCAGTCGTCTGCCGCGCCGTCTGCCGCGGCCTTCGCCGCGTCCGACGCCGCCGACTTCTGCTCCAGCAGCAGGGCCAGCACCCTGCCGACGTACTCCTCGGTCGCGGCCTTGGTGATGCCGAGCCCGCTGAGGACCCCCTCGCCGTTCTCGTGCTCCAGCAGAGCCAGCAGCAGGTGCTCGGTGCCGATGTAGTTGTGGCCGAGTCGCAGGGCCTCACGGAAGGTCAGTTCCAGGACCTTCTTGGCCTCCGGGCCGTAGGGGATGAGATCGGGGACGTCGTCCGCGGCCGGAGGGAGCGCGGCGGTCGCGGCCCGGCGTACGGAGTCCAGCAGGGCTCCCTGGCGGGTGATCGCCTTCGCGGCCAGGCCCTCCGGCTCGACCAGCAGCCCGAGGACCAGGTGCTCGGGGCGGCCCTCGGGGTTGCGGGCCGCCACCGCCTCGTTGTGGGCTGCCATGACCACGTTCCGCGCGCGCGGGGTGTAGCGGCTGAAGCCCTGGCTGGGGTCGAGGTCGGTCGACTCCTTCGGCACGAACCGCTTCTGCGCCGCCTGCCGGGTCACGCCCATGCTCCTGCCGATGTCGGTCCAGGACGCGCCCGAGCGGCGGGCCTGGTCGACGAAGTGGCCGATCAGATGGTCGGCCACGTCACCGAGGTGATCGGCGGCGATCACCGCGTCCTGGAGCTGGTCGAGGGGTTCGGGGTGGACCTTCTTGATGGCCTCGATGAGGTCGTCGAGGCGTACGGATGCCGTGATGTTCGGGTTGGTCGCCATGTGTCAACCGTAGGTTGCCACCCCTGCACTGTCAACCATTGGTTGACAGTGCAGGGCTTCCTGCGTGGCCGGCAGGGCTTCCTGTGCGACCAAGCCGCCCGGGACTGTCCACAGGGTGTGGACGACCTCGTCCCGCTGTCGGCGGCGCATGGCACGATCGACGGCGTGACCAGCACTGCCAGCACCGTCGAGCGGGCCTTCCGGGCCGCCCTGTACGACGACACCGACGCCGGACTCGACACGGGCGCCTCCCTGCTCGCCGCCGACCCCGCCGCGGACGCGGAACTCGCGCGGCGGGGCGAGGAGTTCGTCGCGTCGGCCTGGCAGCGCGGCTGGCAGCCCGCCGACGTCGTACGGCTCGTACGGCGTGAGCTGGAGGACGTCCACATACGCCTCGCCGCGGGGCTGATCCGGGCCCAGGCCGGGCGGGACCGCCCGCGGGGGCGCCGCTGGGCCGCGCAGCTGGAGGCCCTGCCGGAGGACTCCGCGCGCGGAAGCGACCGCTTCTCGCACGCCACCACCGTCCTCCAGCTGTACCGCCTGCTGCTGCGCCTGCCCGCCCTGGAACCCCTCGAAGAGCCCCGCCGCGAGCACGGACCCGCCGCCTCCCGCATGCTCACCCGGATCCGCGCCCTGCTCGCCAAGGCCGAGGCGACCGGGTATCCGGAGGAGGCGGAGGCGCTGAGCGCCAAGGCGCAGGAGCTGATGGCCCGGCACAGCGTCGACGAGGCGCTGCTGGCCGCCGCGGCCCCCGCGCCGGACGCGCCCGGCGCCTGCCGCATCGGCGTCGAGCCGCCGTACGAGCAGGCCAAGGCGGTGCTGCTGGACGCGGTCGCCACCGCCAACCACTGCCGCGCGGTGTGGAACGAACCGCTGGGCTTCTCCACGGTCGTCGGCTTCGAGGCGGATCTGGAGGTGGTCGAACTGCTCTACACCTCGCTGCTGGTGCAGGCCACGCACGCGATGACCGCGGCGGAGGCCGCCCAGAGAGCCGGCGGCCGCAAGCGCACCAAGACCTTCCGGCAGTCGTTCCTCGCGGCCTACGCCCACCGGGTCGGCGACCGGCTCGCGGCGGCGGCCGAGACTCAGGTGACCCAGGACCTGCTGCCGGTGCTCGCCACGCGCGAGACGGCCGTCACCCATCGGCTGGAGCACTTGTTCCCGGAGACCACCACGACCCGGTTGCGCGGCGTGAGCGACGCGGCCGGCTGGACGGAGGGCGCGCGGGCGGCGGACGAGGCGCAGGTCAGGGCCCGCCCCAGACTGTCCTGAGAGCCGGCCGCTGCCGCGGGGTTCCACCGCCGTGGGTCAGTCCCCGACCTGCTGGAAAGCGCTGACCGAGGCGTCCGGGGTGCCCTGGGCGCCCTTGGTGGCGACGGGGCCGTACGACCACGGGAAGCTGCGGGTGGCGGTGGAGCCGGGCAGGGCGACCTTCACGGTCTTCGCCTCCAGGCTGGCCTTGTCGCCCGCCTTGCCGCGCACGTAACTGATCGTGAAGGTCGCCGAGTCACCCTTGGCGAGCTTCAGCTGCTGGGCCTTCGCGCCCTGCAGCACGGGCACGTCGGCCTCGGAGCTGCCCGTGTGCAGCACGGCGCTCGGGAACTTGTCCAGGGTGCAGGGCGCGCTCTGGTTGGTGATGCTGACGGGCACCTCGCCCGTGTCGCCGGCGGCCGGGGCGACGCTCGCCGACCCGATCTGCACCGAGACCCCGCCGATCTCGCAGGCGGAGCTGCTCTTCCCGTTCTTGCCGCCGCCGCTGTCGTTGCAGGCGGTCAGCAGGAGGGCGGCGGCGAGGGCGGTGACGGTGAGCGGAATGGCGCGCATGAGCAGGTCCCATCGAGGTCGTGACGGTCTCCCCGCATCATCGCCCCTGCGCCCGGGGCGCGATCACACGCCCCGGGAGAATTCATTGCTTCAGGTGAGCTTCACTGCTTCACAGGCACCGTCGGCAGCCCGGACGGCAGCTTGCCGCCCTCGGCCCTGGTGTAGGTCTCCTGGCCGAGCTTGCCCGACCAGGTCACCTTCATGGCGTCCTTGTCCACCGATTCGACCATGCCGCTGACCCGGTCCTTGCTGCCGTCGGTGCAAGTCAGATGGATCATCTGCATGCCCGCCTCGGTGCCCGCCGCGCCGCTGCACACGGTCCCGCCGGTCGCGAAGATCCCGGCCTGTTTCCCGGTGATCACCAGGGCCACGACCGCGCCCTTGCTGGTGGTGATCCAGCTGCCCTGGAGCTTGTCGGAGGAGTCCGTCACGGCGCCCGTCCCCGTGGACGTCGGGGTGGCGCTCGGGGTGGGCGAGGAGTCGTCCTTGGAGCCGCCCCCGCTGCACGCGGTCAGCGCGAGCGCACCCACCAGCCCCGCGGCCGCGGCCGCGGTCCGCACCCTTGCAGTCGCCGTAGTCACGTCAAGCTCCCAAGCTGTAGCGAGCGGGCCGCCCGGGGCCGTCGACCCGTTGGCGGACGACACCCCCCGGACCGGAGGGACCGCAGCAAGCTACCAGCCGTTACCAGGAGGACTTCCGGACGCCGGGCAGGAATCCCTTGTGAGCCTGCTCGCGCAGGTTCACCCGGGACAGGCCGAAGGTGCGCAGGTAGCCGCGGGGGCGGCCGTCCACCTGGTCGCGGTTTCGGACCCGGGTGGCGCTGGCGTCGCGCGGCTGCCTGCAGAGTTCCCGCTGGGCGGCGAGCCGTTCGGCCTCCGTCGAGGTCGGCCGCCGGACGACCTCCTTCAGTTCGGCGCGGCGCTCGGCGTACCGGGCGACGACCTCCCTGCGCCTCTCGTTCTTCGCGATCTTGCTCTTCTTTGCCATCAGATCTTCACTCCCCGGGCACGGATCCGGGCCACGGCCGCCTCGGCGCCGATCGTGTCCACGGTCCTGATGGCCTTCGTGGTCAGCCGCAGCCGGACGTACCGGCCCTCGCTCGGCAGCCAGTAGCGCTTGGTGTGGATGTTCGGGTCGAAACGGCGCGAGGTGCGCCGGTGGGAGTGGGAGATGCGGTTGCCGAAGCCCGGTCGGGCCCCGGTGAGCATGCAGTGGGCGGACATGGTGACGTACCTCTCGCGGTCAGTGACTGGTAATGGGATTCATTTTCAGTAAGATAGCAGCATGGCACGCAACGAACTCCGCCCCGTCATCAAGCTCCGGTCCACGGCCGGGACCGGCCACACCTACGTGACCCGCAAGAACCGCCGCAACAACCCGGACCGCATGACGCTGCGCAAGTACGACCCGGTCGTCGGCCGGCACGTCGAGTTCCGAGAGGAGCGCTGAGCCACCGCCATGCGCAAGGGAATCCACCCCGACTACGGGCCCGTCGTGTTCCGTGACCGTGCCGCCGGCCACGCCTTCCTCACCCGCTCGACCATGACGAGCGAGAAGACCGTCGAATGGGAGGACGGCCGCACCTACCCGGTCGTGGACGTCGAGATCTCCGACGTCAGCCACCCCTTCTACACCGGCACCGCCCGCGTCCTGGACACGGCCGGGCGGGTCGGGCGCTTCGAGCGCCGGTACGGGAAGCGGGGCGGGGCGTGAGCCTCTCGGTGGCCGTCGTCGGCGGGCTGCACGCCGAGGCCCGCAGGGCGGCCGTGGAGCGGCTGCTCGCCGACGTGCGCGGCAGCGTCGTACTCCACCACGACCTGGCGACGGCCGCCGCCGGCACGGTCGTGCGCACCGTCCGGGACCGCGAGGGCGTCCGCTCCACCGACGAGACACCTCTGGTCAACGACTGCGCCTGCTGCGCCCTGCGGGAGGACCTGGTGCCGGAGCTGCGCCGCCTCGCCGACGACGGCACCACCCGGCTCGCGATCGTCGAGCTGTGGGACTCGGTCGAACCGAAGGCGATGGCGGAGGTGGTCACGGCCGGCGGTCTCACGGTCACCGGCGTGATCACCGCCGTCGACCCGGCGCTCGTCCTGCCGTACCTCGGCAACGGCGACGACCTCGCCGAGGCCGGTCTCGGCGCGGCAGCCACCGACCGGCGCACGGTCGCCGACACCTTCGCCCGGCAGCTGGAGTACGCCCCCG
Organism: Streptomyces sp. NPDC005728; assembly: GCF_040630895.1. Lineage (NCBI taxonomy): Bacteria > Bacillati > Actinomycetota > Actinomycetes > Kitasatosporales > Streptomycetaceae > Streptomyces > Streptomyces sp. NPDC005728. The sequence goes on along the minus strand of NZ_JBEXYL010000010.1, from coordinate 82,392 downwards.
TCCTCGCCCTCGCCGACTCCCCGGAGGCCGACGACGAGGACCGCGAGCTGCTCGCACAGCTCCATCCGACGGCCCGCCAGGTTCCGATCGGCCACGGTGGCCTGGCGGGCGCACCCGCGCCTGCACGTGCAGCCACGGCGTCCTCCCTGCTGGCCGCGGCGGCCCTCGGCGGGTTCGACGTGGAGGCCGCCGCGGCGGCCCAGCACCCGGCCTGCGCCCTGCTGCCCGCCGAGGCCGACAACCACGGTGTCTCGACACTGGTATGGAACCGGCGCCGCCCCTTCCACCCCGAGCGGTTGTACGCGGCCCTGGAGGACCTGACCTGCGCCGCGGCCCGCAGTCGCGGCCGGTTCTGGCTCGCCGACAAGCCGGACGTGCTGCTGCACTGGGACGCGGCGGGCGGCGCGCTGTGCGTCGAGAGCGCAGGGCCCTGGCTCGCCGCACTGCCCGACGCGGCCTGGGAGATGGTCCCGCCGGTGCGCCGGGCCGCCGCCGCCCTGGACTGGCATCCGGAGCACGGCGACTGCGGCAACCATCTCGTGTTCACCTCGCCCGGCCTCGACCGCGACGGACTCGAGCACCTGCTGGAGTCCTGCCTGCTGACCGACACCGAGTACGCCGCCGGGCGCGACGCCTGGAAGAGGCTGCCGCCCGCCTTCGACGCCCTGCTGGAGGTCTGATGCCCCGCAAGAGCGACCGCAAGCCCGCCAGGGACCGGCCCAACCCGCTGGACCAGGCGGGCATCGAGTACATCGACTACAAGGACACCGACCTGCTGCGGAAGTTCGTCTCCGACCGCGACAAGATCCGCAGCCGCCGGGTCACCCGGGTCACCGCCCAGCAGCAGCGGCTGCTGGCCCGGGCCATCAAGAACGCCCGGGAGATGGCGCTGCTTCCGTACTCCAGCAGGTGAACACGTATAGGTAGGTGATCTCCTACGGTTGACGCGTAGGAGATCGCCTACCTATTCTTCGGTCATGACCATCACGCACGCCTCCTTCGTCACGCTTCCCGTCTCCGACCAGGACCGCGCCCTGCGCTTCTATCGCGACGTCCTGGGCCTGGAGGTCACCGCGGACCGGGACATGCCCCAGGGCCGTTGGCTCCAGGTGGCTCCCGCAGGGGCCCGGACCGTCTTCACGCTCTCCGGACCGGGCATGGGTCGGGGGTCTGCGGGTACCCCCCGGAAAAGTGGTGCCGAGCCCGGCTCCGCACGGGGGATCATGTTGGTCACGACCGACGTCGATGCGGACTGTGCCCGGCTCGCCGCGGCCGGGATCCCCGTGCAGGGACCGGACGAACTCCCCTGGGGGCGCATGGCCTCCTTCACGGATCCCGACGGCAACGGTCTGATGCTGCTGACGGAGAAGGAAGGCTTCTGACCGCTCCATGAACGGGACGGGTACCGCCGCCGAGGACCGTGTCTTCGCCGCGCTGGCCAACGCCACGCGCCGCGAGGTGCTGCGGCTGCTGCGCGAGCGCGGCCCGCAGCCTGTGCAGGTCCTGGCCGACCACTTCGACATGCGCCGCCCGAGCCTCTCGGAACACCTCAAGGTGCTCCGGGAGGCCGGCCTCGTCTCCGAGCAGCGCTCCGGCCGGCAGCGCATCTACCGCCTCGAAGCGGCCCCGCTCGCCGAGGTGCAGGACTGGCTCCATCCGTACGAGCGGTTCTGGCGGGACCAGCTGAAGGGCCTCGGCGATCTGCTCGACCGCATGCCCGACGATGACCCCTCATGAGCACCGCACCCCCCGACGACGCCGATGACGCCGACGACCTCACCACGATCCGCGTCGACCAGTTCTTCCCGCATCCGCCCGCCAAGGTCTGGCGGGCTCTGACCGAGCCCGGCCTGCTGGCCCGCTGGCAGATGCCCGGCGCCGAGGGCTTCCGTCTCGAGGTCGGCCACCGGTACCGGATGACCTCGGTCCCGCGTCCCGGCACCGGCTTCTCCGGGGTCGTGGAGGTGCGGGTGCTGGCCTACGACATCGAGCGGATGCTGTCCCTCCGGTGGGCGGATGCCGATCCCGCCAATCCCACGGACTGGACCATCACCTGGACGCTGGAACAGGAAGGGCGCGGTACGCGTCTCTTCCTAGTGCACGAGGGATTCGATCCGGACGACCCGGTGCAGATGATGGCGCGGAAGATCATGGACGGGGGCTGGAGGCGGCATGTGCTGCCGTCTCTGGGGCAGACGCTGGAACGGCTTCGGTAAAGCGGACGTCAAAGCTGTAATCGCGAGAACACCCCCCGTGCACGTGCATCTGCTCACGCATCTGCACGTGAACAGGGTTATGATCCGGATCGGTTGACTACAGCATCCATGGCCACACCAGCCAGTGCACCACCGGGGAGCGACCTGTGGACCGCGACGTTGACGGCGTGTACGGGGGGTACGACGTGTACAACGGCATGGCTGCCACGCAGCTGGACGGAGTGGCCTGGCAGAAGAGCAGGCACAGCAACTCGCAGGGTTCCTGCGTGGAGTTCGCGCGGCTGCCCGGCGGCGAGGTGGCCGTACGCAACTCGCGCTTCCCGGACGGGCCCGCGCTCGTCTACACGCGCGCGGAGATCGAGGCCATGCTCCTCGGTGTCAAGGACGGCGAGTTCGACCATCTCGTCGCCGGCTGAAACGACTCACCGGTCCTGAAGCGGGTCACTGGTACGGCGGCTGGGTGACGGCCGGGCGAAAGTGCGGGTGTACGCGCGTAGAAACGCGGCGTCGATCGGCGCCTCCGTACGTCAGTCGGCCGGTCGGAGCCGGAACAGCGCCCAGACCACCTTGCCGCTGAGTGTGCCCGTGAGCGGGTGCCAGCCCCAGCCGTCGGCGAAGGAGTCGACCAGGAACAGGCCGCGCCCCGACTCGGCCGAGAAGTCGTCCGAGTCCCGCGGGACGGGCGTCTCGTGGCTGGGGTCGCGCACGGCGCACACCAGCCGCTCGGTCCAGCGCATCAGGTGCAGCCGCACCTCGGGCGGTTCGGGGCGTCCCGCGTCGGCCGGGTCGGAAGTCGCGGCCCGCAGGACCTCGCTGGAAGTGCGCTGATGAGGAAGGGGCAGGCCGTGCCGCAGGGCGTTGGTGACGAGTTCGGAGACGACGAGACATATGTCGTCGAAGCGGTCGCCCACGTCCCACTGGTCCAGGGTGGCGCGGGTGAACCGGCGTGCCTCGCGCACCGCTTCGTAGCGGGCCGGCAGTGCGCAGGAGGCGGCATCGGACACGGCCGCGGGATCCAGCGGCGGAAGGCCCTGCCGTAACGGCTTGAGCATGGTCGATCCATTCGTCCCCATGCGAGGCACTCCCGGGAATTCGCGGTCGTTGCGATGCAGCGGTGGCGCGGCTCCATGGTTTCGGATGGGAAGGGCAGATGCAAGGGCAGATGCACGTGCACGCGACCGAATTGAACCTGCCCGTACCACTTCTTGGCCATTTTTTCCGCCAAGTTGGATCGCTCGACTGCCAAAGGTCCCGACCACTTCCTGCGGAAAACGGCTGACCTCTTTCCGTTTCCGTAACCGGGCGAGTACTGCTCGAAGTGTTTTAGTGGCAGACTTCGACCCCTGAAGACGGTTGGGGAGGCTGGCGAACGTGAGCGCGGGAGAGCCCGGATCGGTGGTGCGGCGCATGCTGCTCGGCTCGCAACTCAGGCGACTGCGTGAAGCACGGGGGATCACGCGTGAGGCAGCGGGGTACTCGATCCGCGCCTCGGAGTCGAAGATCAGCCGCATGGAGCTGGGCCGGGTGAGCTTCAAGACCAGGGACGTGGAAGACCTGCTGACGCTGTACGGCATCACCGACGAGATGGAGCGCGAGTCGCTGCTCTCTCTCGCCCGGGAGGCCAACGTGGCGGGCTGGTGGCACAGTTACACCGATGTGCTGCCCAGCTGGTTCCCCACCTATGTGGGCCTGGAGGGCGCCGCCTCCCTGGTGCGGGTCTACGAGGTGCAGTTCGTGCACGGCCTGCTGCAGACCGAGGAGTACGCCCGCGCGGTGGTCCGGCGCGGCATGAAGGGCGCGAGCGCGGCCGACGTGGAGCGGCGGGTCGCGCTGCGCCTGGAGCGGCAGAAGCACCTGCTCGACGAGAACGCGCCCGAATACCACATCGTCCTGGACGAGGCCGCCCTGCGCCGTCCGTACGGCGACCGTGATGTGATGCGCGGCCAGCTCCAGCACCTGATCGAGGTCTCCCAGCGGCCCAACGTACGGCTCCAGATCATGCCGTTCGGCTTCGGCGGGCACTCCGGCGAGAGCGGCGCCTTCACCATCCTCAGCTTCCCCGAGTCCGACCTGTCCGACGTGGTGTACGTGGAACAGCTGACGAGCGCCCTCTACCTGGACAAGCGGGAGGACGTCGCCCAGTACGAGCAGGCGCTGAAGGAGCTGCAGCAGGACAGCCCCGGCCCGGACGAGAGCCGGGATCTGCTGCGAGGTCTGCTTCAACTGTCTTGAGAGGTCACCCTCAACTCTCTTTAAACGCAAGTACGATGACGAGCGATCAGACCGTGACCAGGATCTGGCAGCTGCTAGTGATTGAGGGATCACATGTCGTCCTACTTCAGCGACCTGGCCCAGCAGTACATCGACGGTGAATGGCGCCCGGGCACCGGTTCCTGGGACGTCATCGACTTCAACCCGTTCGACGACGAGAAGCTGGCCTCGATCACCGTGGCCACCGTCGACGAGGTCGACCAGGCCTACCAGAGCGCCGCCCGTGCCCAGAAGCAGTGGGCCGCGACCAATCCGTACACCCGCCGCGCGGTCTTCGAGCGAGCGCTCAGGCTGATAGAGGACCGCGAGCAGGAGATAGCCGACCTGATCATCGCGGAGCTGGGCGGCACGCGCGTGAAGGCGGGCTTCGAGCTGCACCTCGCCAAGGAGTTCCTGCGCGAGTCGATCCACCTGGCGCTGAGCCCCGAGGGGAAGATCCTGCCCTCCCCGGTCGACGGCAAGGAGAACCGCGTCTACCGGGTCCCGGTGGGTGTGGTGGGCGTGATCAGCCCGTTCAACTTCCCGTTCCTGCTGTCGATCAAGTCGGTGGCTCCGGCCCTCGCCCTCGGCAACGGCGTGGTGCTCAAGCCGCACCAGAACACCCCGATCGCCGGCGGCACCCTGCTCGCGAAGATCTTCGAGGAGGCGGGGCTGCCGGGCGGTCTGTTCAACGTCGTCGTCACCGACATCGCCGAGATCGGTGACGCCTTCATCGAGCACCCGATCCCGAAGGTCATCTCCTTCACCGGCTCCGACAAGGTCGGCCGCCACGTCGCCACCGTCTGCGCCTCGCACTTCAAGCGCGCGGTGCTCGAACTGGGCGGCAACAGCGCGCTGGTGGTCCTGGACGACGCCGACATCGACTACGCGGTCGACGCGGCGGTCTTCAGCCGGTACGTCCACCAGGGCCAGGTCTGCATGGCCGCGAACCGGGTGCTCGTGGACCGCTCGATCGCCGACGAGTTCACCGAGAAGTTCGTCGCCAAGGTCAGGACGCTGAAGGTCGGCGACCCGCGCGACCCGCAGACCGTCATCGGCCCGGTGATCAACTCGGCGCAGGCCAACGCCATTTCGGGCGCGGTCGAGCAGGCGCTCGCCGAGGGCGCCACGGCCCTGGTGCACGGCACCACCGACGGCAACCTGGTCGAGCCCAGCGTGCTCACCGACGTCCCCGCCGACTCCCCTCTGTTCCAGCAGGAGGTCTTCGGACCGGTCGTGTTCCTCGTCCCCTTCGACGGCGAGGAGGAGGCGGTCCGGCTCGTCAACGACACCCCGTACGGTCTCAGCGGCGCCGTCCACACGGGCGACATCGAGCGCGGTGTGGCGTTCGCCCGGCAGATCGACACCGGCATGTTCCACGTGAACGACGGCACCGTGCACGACGAGCCGATCGTGCCCTTCGGCGGGGAGAAGCACTCCGGCCTCGGCCGTCTGAACGGCGACACCACGCTGGAGGCCTTCACCACGATCAAGTGGATCTCGGTGCAGCACGGCCGCAGCGGCTTCCCGTTCTAGATCTCCTGTCGATGGCGGGCCCTTGCGGACAGAAGCTGACCGCAAGGGCCCGTAGTTTCGTCGGTGTCAGGGAAACGGACCCGATGAAAGGCGGCCGGTCATGGTCACTCACGTGGCGGCGGAGACGCAGGGCGACGAGCGCGGGGCGCTGCTGGCGTTCCTGGAGGAGCAGCGCGGAGGCATCCGCAGGGCGCTGCTGGGGCTGACGGAGGAGCAGGCAGGCTCGCGCCCCAGCGCCAGCGAGCTGTCCCTGGGCGGACTCCTCAAGCACGTCGCCGAGGTCGAGCAGAGCTGGGTGGCCCGCGCCAAGCAGGAGCCGCCGGCGATTCAGCGCGACCAGTCGAACTGGCACGAGACCTTCCAGCTGGTCGGCGGCGAGACGGTGGCCTCGCAGCTCGCGTACTGGGCGGAGGTCGCCGCCGAGACGGAGAAGTTCATCCGCTCCGCGCCCAGCCTGGACGACAGCTTCCCGCTGCCGCCCGACCCCTGGTTCCCGCCGGAGGGCCGGGTCTCCCTGCGCTGGCTGTGCCTGCACCTGATCCGTGAGACCGCCCGGCACGCCGGCCACGCCGACATCGTCCGGGAGTCCCTGGACGGGAAGACCGCATTCGAGCTGGTGGCCCTGGAGCAGGCCGACTAGCCGTACGGCAATAACCTGGACCGCATGTCAGCGATCCGTCTTCTCGTGCTGGGCGCGGTGCGCCAGCACGGGCGGGCCCACGGCTACCAGGTCCGCAACGACCTGGAGTACTGGGGCGCGCACGAGTGGTCCCATGCCAAGCCGGGGTCGATCTACCACGCCCTGAAACAGATGGAGAAGCAGGGACTGCTGCACGCGCACGAGATCGCGCCGTCCACCGTCGGAGGGCCGCCGCGCACCGAGTACGAGCTCACGGACCGGGGCGAGGAGGAGTACCTCGCCCTGCTGCGCGACGCGCTGGTCACCTACGACCAGCGGGGCGACATGAAGACGGCGGCCATCGGCTTCATGGTCGACCTGCCCAGGGCCGAGACGGTCGCGCTGCTGAAGGAGCGGACCAGCAGGATCGAGGCGTGGCGGTCCTCGGTCACCGAGCACTACGTGCCCGAGCAGGGGCCCGGACAGCTCGGGCACATCGGCGAGATCATGAACATGTGGGTCCACACGGCCGACTCCGAGGCCGCGTGGACCCATGGCCTCGTGGAGCGCATCGAGAACGGTGCCTACACCTTCGCCGGAGAGGGTGAACCGTTCGTCGGTGTCCTCGCCGAGGGCGAGGAGAACCCGTACGCGACGGGGGAGAGGCATCCGGAGGACCACCGCTAATCAAGTTTGACCAATGTTCTCGCCGACGCTACCTTCGAGCAGGTAGTCAAACTTGACTAGCAAGGGAGTGGCATGGCCGACACGGCGATCACCGTCGAGGACGCACGCAAGACCTACGGCACCCGTCACGCTCTGGACGGGCTTGGCCTCCGAGTGGCCCGGGGCACCGTACACGCGGTGCTCGGCCCCAACGGGGCGGGCAAGACCACCCTGGTCCGGGTCCTGTCCACCCTGCTCAGGCCGGACAGCGGCCGGATCGAGGTCGCGGGCCACGACGTGCTCACCGAGGCCCGCGCGGTCCGCCGGCGCATCGGACTGCTGGGCCAGTACGCGGCCCTGGACGAGGAGCTGGACGGCCGCCAGAACCTGGAGATGTTCGCCCGCCTGCACCACCTCGGCGCCCGGCACGCGTGCGTGCGCGCCGCCGAACTCCTGGAGCGCTTCGACCTCGCCGGCGCCGGCCGCACCCCGGTCGCCCGCTACAGCGGCGGCATGCGCCGCCGCCTCGACCTCGCCGTCTCTCTGATCACCGACCCCGAGGTGCTGTTCCTGGACGAGCCGACGACCGGCCTCGACCCGCGCGGGCGCGCCGAGGTCTGGGCCGCAGTCCGTTCCCTGGTCGGCGGCGGCACGACCGTGCTGCTCACCACCCAGTACCTGGAGGAGGCCGACCAACTGGCCCATCGCATCGCCTTCGTGGACCGCGGTCGGGTCGTCGCGGACGGCACCCCCGACGAGCTGAAGACCCTCACCGGCGGCGACCGCATCGACGTCGTCCTGCGCGAGGCGGGCCGGCTCGGCGCGGCCGTCGCCCTGCTCCCCGTCACCGGCGTCTCGGTGGACACCGACCGCAGGCTGCTCAGCGCCCCGGTCACCGACCGCATGGGCGCACTCTCCGCGGTCGTACGCGCCCTGGAGGCCGCCGGCATCGAGGCGGCGGACGTCGCCCTGCGCCGGCCCACGCTGGACGAGGTGTTCCTGCATCTCACCGGCGACGAGAACCGAGCGAAGGAGGCTGCCTGATGCAGGTGTCCCCGTACGTCCTGACCGACTCCTGGACCATGACCCGGCGTGAACTCGCCCACTGGGCACGGCAGCCCGGGCAGGTGCTGGTCGCCCTGGTCTTCCCGGTGATGCTGCTGCTGATGTTCGGCTACCTGGTCGGCGGCGGCCGACGCGTCGCCGGTGACTACGTCGACTACCTGGTGCCCGGCATGCTCGCGCTCACCATGGCCTTCGGCCTGGAGGGCACGATGCTCCACGTGACCCAGGACCTCACCAGGGGCGTCATCGACCGCTTCCGCTCCCTGCCGATGGCCAACGGGGCGGTCCTGGTGGGCCGTTCGGCGGCGGACATGCTCCAGTCGGCGGCGGCGCTCGCGCTGCTGACAGCCGTGGCGTACGCGCTCGGCTGGCGGGCACACGGCGGCCCCGGGTCTTTCCTGGCCGCCTTCGGTCTGCTCCTGCTGTTCCGCTTCGCGATGCTGTGGGTCGGCATCCACCTCGCCCTGGTCGCCGGCCGGCCCGAGATGGTCCAGGCGGTCCAGATCCTCGTCTGGCCCGTCGGTTTCCTCTCCAACGCCCTGGCCACACCGGACGCGATGCCCGGCTGGCTGGGCACGGCCGTCCGGTGGAACCCCCTCTCCCAGACGGCCACGGCCGTACGGGACCTGCTCGGCAGCCAGGGCGGCGAGCCGGGGCACGTAGGTGCGGCCGTGGCCTGGCCGCTCGCCCTGCTGGCCGTGTTCCTCCCCTTGGCCGTGGGGAGGTTCGCGCGGCTGGGCCGCTAGTGGTGGAAGCCGGTGGCCGCCTCCTTGTCCCGGGTCAGCGGATGCGGCTGCCGGCGCAGCTCCGGCACCAGCTGGGTCAGGTCCTCCACGAACAGGTCGGCGAGGTCGTGGGAGAAGCCGTTGCGGCACACGATGCGCACCACGGCCAGGTCCTCGCGGTTCGGCGGGAAGGTGTACGCGGGCACCAGCCAGCCGCCCTCGCGCAGTCGCCGGGACACGTCGAAGACGTCGTACGACGTCACGTCCGCAGCGGTGGTGAAGGCGAACACCGGCAGCTCGTCGCCGCGGGTGAGCAGCCGGAAGTCGTCCAGGGCCTCGATCTTGCCGGCGACGTAGCGCGCCACGTCCCGGGTCGACTGCTGCACCGCCCGGTAGCCCTCGCGGCCCAGCCGCAGGAACGTGTAGTACTGCGCCACCACCTGGGCGCCGGGCCGGGAGAAGTTGAGTGCGAAGGTCGGCATGTCACCGCCCAGGTAGTTGACCCGGAAGACCAGCTCCTCGGGCAGCGCCTCGGGGTCCCGCCACAGCGCCCAGCCCACGCCCGGGTAGACCAGGCCGTACTTGTGGCCCGAGGTGTTGATCGAGGCCACGCGCGGGAGGCGGAAGTCCCACACCAGTTCCTCGTCCAGGAAGGGCGCCACCATCGCCCCGGACGCGCCGTCCACGTGGACCGGGACGTCCAGACCGGTGCGCTCCTGGAGGGCATCCAGCGCCGCGCACAGGTCCGCGATCGGCTCGTAGGACCCGTCGAAGGTGGAGCCGAGGATGCCGACGACTCCGATCGTGTTCTCGTCGCACAGCTCGGCCGCCGCCTGCGGATCCAGGTGGTACCGGTCGCCCTCCATGGGGACGAGCCGGGCCTCCACCTCCCAGAAGTTGCAGAACTTCTCCCAGCAGACCTGGACGTTGACGCCCATGACCAGGTTCGGGCGCGCTCCCGGGTAGCGGTCGGCGTTGCGCTTCGCCCAACGCCGCTTCAGCGCCATCCCGGCGAGCATGCACGCCTCGCTGGACCCCGTGGTCGAACAGCCCACGGCGGCCGACGGGTCCGGCGCGTTCCACAGGTCGGCGAGCATCGCCACACAGCGCCGCTCCAGCTCGGCCGTGCGCGGGTACTCATCCTTGTCGATCATGTTCTTGTCCCGGCACTCGCCCATCAGCACCCCGGCCTGCGGCTCCATCCAGGTGGTGACGAACGTGGCCAGGTTCAGCCGGGAGTTGCCGTCCAGCATCAGCTCGTCGTGCACGATCTGCGCCGCCGTGTTGGGAGGCAGGGGCGTGTCGGGGAGCCGGTGCTTGGGCGGGGCCTCGGCCATTTCGACGACCGGGTTGGCCTCCCCGAAGAACGGGTTGACCGACATGGGCCGCTCGTCGTGCTTCTCGGGGCCTTTGTGCAGAGCCATGGACGTGCCTCCAGACAGGGGAGTGGGTCAGTGGATCGGGGTGCCGTCCGCCCGCAGCTGCATCTGCGGGCGGCCCGTGACCAGCAGCCATGCAGGCAGCGAGGCGATGCAGAGCAGAGCGAGGATGGCGGGTGAGGCGACCAGGACGGCGGCCGTGAACAGGCTCACCCACCCTTGCCGGGTGATGGCCAGGAGAATGCCCAGTACACCGGCCGCCACGCCCACGGCGGGCTGGACGGCGGGCACCAGGGCGTGGGCGCACAGACCGAGGGCGGTACCCACGAACACGGCGGGGAAGATCCGGCCGCCGCGGAATCCGCAGGTCGCGGCCACGGCCAGAGCGGCCAGCTTGACCACCGTCATCGTGGCGAACTGCCCGGCCGACCAGCCCTCGGGGTCGCGCGCCAGTTCCGCGATCTGGTCCAGCCCCTTGAAGAGCGTCAGCGGGCCGCCCAGGGCCCCCAGCGCTCCCAGGACGAACCCGCCCACCGGAAGCATCAGCATCGGGTGCCGCAGTCGCTGGAAGGCCCTGTGGAGGTACGGGAAGACGTACACCGCGCACATGCCGAGTACCGCGCCGACCGATGCGACGACGATCGCCGCGAGCACGTCGCCCCCGCCCGGCCGGCCGATCGGGGGCAGATGGAGGTCGAAGGTCGCGTGGTGGACGAGGTCGGTCGTCAGGGCGCCCGCCGCGGCGGCGGCCAGCGGGGCGAAGAGGTTGTCCCACAGCAGCCCCCTGACCCGCTGCCCGGCCAGCGCTTCCGAGATGACCAGGGCGGCGGCCACCGGGGTGCCGAACAGCGCGCCGAGCGTCGCCGCCTCCGCCAGCGCCATCCACAGCGGGCCCGGCAGCCTGGGCATGAACCGGCGGCCCAGCCACACCGCCAGCCCTACGTTGGTGGCGATGATCGGGTTCTCGGGGCCGAGGCTCGGGCCGCCCGCGAGCATCAGGGCCGCCGCCAGCAGCAGGCCGGGCAGTACGACGGGCGGCAGCGCGGGCGCGTTCAGCCCCATGGTGGCCGGGTCGGGCCCCGCGTGCCCCGGCACCAGCCACACCACCAGACCGACCGCGATGCCGGTAGCGGTGAGCATGATGAAGATCCACAGCACGGAGTACCGGCCGATTCCCAGGGCGTCGGGCAGGTTCTGCCACAGCACGCCCTGGAGTTGCTCTGCCCCGACGCTCACCCCCACGAAGAGCAGGCTGGACACCACGCCGACGACGAGAGCGGGCAGGATCAAGGGCAGCAGGGCGCGCGCGGGGGCCGCGGGAGCGGTGGTGGGCGCCTGCTGCGCGCTGTCCTGGGCCACGGGCTCACCATAAGCGGACAAAAGATATCGAACATCCCGAAAGTGAATCCGGCTTGCACCTCACGTGGCGTGAGGCCTCAGCGTGGAGCACCTACCGATGAAAGGAGCGGAGAGTGAGCTACTCCGTGGGACAGGTCGCGGGGTTCGCCGGGATCACGGTGCGCACCCTGCACCACTACGACGAGATCGGCCTGCTCGCACCCAGCGAGCGCACCCACGCCGGCCACCGGCGCTACAACGACGCCGACCTCGACCGGCTCCAGCACATCCTGTTCTACCGGGAGCTCGGCTTCCCGCTCGACGAGGTCGCGGTCCTGCTCGACGACCCGGACGCGGACCCGCGCGCGCACCTGCGCCGCCAGCACGAACTGCTGACCGCCCGGATCGAGAAGCTGCAGAAGATGGCCGCGGCCGTGGAGCACGCCATGGAGGCACGCACGATGGGCATCAACCTCACTCCCGAGGAGCGGTTCGAGGTCTTCGGGGACAACGACCCCGAGAAGTACGCGGAGGAGACCGAGCAGCGCTGGGGCGGCACCGAGGCGTACGCGGAGTCGCAGCGTCGCGCCGCCCGCTACACCAAGGAGGACTGGAAGCGCCTGCAGGCCGAGGTCGACGACTGGACCGCGCGCTACGTCGCCCTGATGACCGCCGGTGATCAGCCGTCCGGCGAGGCGGCCATGGACCTGGCCGAGGAGCACCGCCGGCACATCAGCACGTGGTTCTACGAGTGCCCGCACGCCATGCACCGCTGCCTCGGCGCGATGTACGTCGCCGACGAGCGCTTCAAGGCGTTCTACGACTCCACACGGCCCGGGTTCGCCGATCACCTGAGCGAGGCGATCGCGGCGAACGCCGACCGGCACACGGCCTGATCCCCTGGTCCGGGAGGAGGCCTACTCCCGGACCAGGACCACCGCGGTGCCGTACGCGCACACCTCGGTGCCCACGTCCGCGGCCTCCGTGACGTCGAAGCGGAACGCCAGCACTGCGTTGGCCCCACGCGCGCGTGCCTGCTCCACCAGTCGCTCCATGGCCTGGTTGCGGGTCTGTACGAGCGTCTTGGTGAGGCCCTTCAGTTCGCCGCCGATCATCGACTTCAGCCCGGCGCCGATCTGACTGCCGAGGTGCCGCGAGCGCACGGTGAGACCGAAGACCTCACCGATCACCTGCTGCACCCGGTGTCCGGGCACGTCGTTGGTCGTGACCACCAGCACGTCCGGCTGGGGCCCCTGGCCGCCGCCGTAGTCGTCGAGTCCCATGGCTCACAGCTTTGCCTCAGTTGCCCCACAGTGCATCCTGGAGTCACCGGTGGAACCTGGGGCGGTCACGTCGCGTTGATAGCTTTGTGCGGCAGCCCATCGACGTTCAGCCGCCGCAGCCGCCCTCATCCCCTCAGGAGCCCGGACCCGTGATGACACTCGCCCTCGGCCCGAGCTGGCTGGATCCCAACTACCTGCTCGACACCTACAGCATCTGGGGCCTGCTGCTCATCGTCTTCGCCGAGTCCGGTCTGCTCATCGGCTTCTTCCTGCCGGGCGACTCGCTGCTGTTCACCTGCGGTCTGCTGATCACGTCCAACCAGCTGGACTTCCCGCTGTGGGGCGCGATCGCCCTGATCTGCCTCGCCGCGATCCTCGGCGACCAGGCGGGCTACATGTTCGGCAAGAAGGTCGGTCCGTCGCTCTTCAACCGCCCGGACTCCCGCCTCTTCAAGCAGGAGAACGTCGCCAAGGCCCACGAGTTCTTCGAGAAGTACGGCCCGAAGTCCCTGGTCCTGGCCCGCTTCGTGCCCATCGTGCGCACGTTCACGCCGATCATCGCCGGCGTCAGCGGCATGAAGTACCGCTCGTTCCTGACCTTCAACGTCATCGGCGGTGTCCTGTGGGGCGCGGGCGTCACGCTGCTCGGCTCCTGGCTCGGCAAGATCGACTTCGTCAACAAGAACATCGAGGCGATCCTCATCCTGATCGTCCTCGTGTCGGTGGTCCCGATCGCGATCGAGTTCCTCCGCGCGCGCGGCAAGAACAAGAAGGCGGCGGCCGCGCAGCCCGAGCCGCAGCAGCCCCTGTACCAGCACCAGCCGGTCATGGACGACGCGACGGCCCAACTGCGCCGCATCGAGCCGGAGCAGCCCTACGAGCAGCCGTACCAGCAGCAGCCGTACCAGCAGCAGCCGCAACAGCAGCTGCAGCAGGACCAGCAGTACTGGGACCAGGGCTACGACAACCAGTACCCGCAGCAGCAGCCCTACGACCCGCAGCAGTACCCGCAGCAGCAGTACGACCAGCAGCAGTACGACCAGAACGGGTACCCCAGGAGCTACTAGGCGCCTCAGAACCCCCTGGTCCTCTTCGCGGCCCGGCGCTTGCCGGCGGAGCCGACCCGCAGGGCCAGCCTGGAGATCTCCGACCCCAGGTTGACCCCGATGGCGATCGCCATGGCCAGGGAGGCGGCCTTGGCCAAGGACACCAGTCCCTTGTCCACCTCGTTCTGAGCCATGGACAGCAACCCGAAGTACGTGGCCGAACCGGGCAGCAGCGGCCCGATCGCAGCCGTCGTGTACGGCAACGCGGACGCGAACCGGTACCGCGACAGCAGCTGCCCGAACAGGCCCACCAGGCCCGCCGCCACGGCCGTGGAGGCGACGGGGGAGATGCCGCCCGCGTAGTGCATCGCGCCGTACACCGACCAGGCCACGCCCCCGTTCAGGGTCACCGCCAGCACGGTTGATCGTTCCTGCTGCAACAGCACGGCGAACGTCAGCGACAACAGCATGGACGCGGCGATCTGCACCAGCGGCCGTTCGGAGATGTTCAGTGCCGCGTCCGGATTCAGTTTGCCGCCGACCTGCACACCGAAGTACAGGACGACCAGCACGCCGATCACGATGCCGACGAAGAAGTACATGACCTCCAGCAGGCGCGCGGCGGCCGTGATGTAGAAGCCCGTCAGCCCGTCCTGCACACCCGCGACCAGCGCCCGCCCGGGCAGCAGCGCGAACAGCCCACCGGTGATGACGGCGGACGCCTTCACGTCGACGTCGGCAAGCGCGAACGCCACACCGATCGCCGCGGGCGGCATCGCGGCCACCGTGAACTGGTAGAACTCCGGCAGCCCGCGCCCCGCGCACAGCCACGCCAGCCGGTCGCCGAGCATCGCGCCCACCGCGGCCGCCACGAACACGATCAGGTCACCGCCGACCAGCACCGAGGCCGCACCCGCGAGCAGTCCGCCCGCGAGGGTCAGGGCCCAGCCGGGGTAGGGGTGCCGGTTGCGGCGGATCTCCGCCAGGCGCCGGTAGGCCTCCTCCAGGGAGACATGGGCCTCCGGGTCGGTCAGGTCGTCCACCAGCCGGAACACGGCCGCGAGCCGCGTGTAGTCCGTGCCCCGCCGGCGTACCGTCCGCGACGCCGTGACCGGGTCGTCCACGAGGGACGGCTGGTGGGAGATCGACAGCAGCGTGAAGGTGACCGTCGGCTCGCAGCGGTCCAGGCCGTAGGAGCGGCACACCGCGAACATCGCGGCCTCCACGTCCTCCGCGCCCTCACCGCCGGCCAGCAGCAGTTCCCCGATACGCAGGGTCAGGTCGAGCACGCGCGGGACGGCGGGCCCGACCTCCTCGGCCGGCAGCACGGGCTCGGGCGCCGGCCGCTCCGCCACGGGCATGCGCAGCATCGTGCGCATCCGGTCCTGCCAGGGCGCGTCCTTGACCAGGCTGACCGCCGGCATGCCGGTCGCCGGGGTGAACGCGGTCGGGGCGTCCTTCGCGCTGTAGGTGCGCGGCAGGCTGAACGCCGACCTCTCCGGCTCGGCACTCGGCGGGTGCGGCGACTCCAGGCCCTCCGGTACGGCGAACTCGGACGTCGTCTCCGGCTCACCGCCGCCCTTGGTGACCTCGAGACCCTCGGGGATGGCGAACTCGGATGTGATCTCCGGGTCGTACGTGGTCCGCGCCTCGTCCGACCGGGGCTTGCGGTCCTCCGCCTCCGTCACCTCGCACCGCTCCCTGAACGACACCTTCCGTAAGCCTTCAGTATGCGCACGCGTACGCAAACGGGCCGCACGCGTGCGCGTGCGGCCCGTTCGAACCAGAGGGGTCAGTGACCGCCCTGCTCCTTGAAGCGCTTGTACGACCGCTCGATCTCCACCTCGGCGTCCACGCGGCCCACCCAGTTGGCGCCCTCGACCGACTTGCCGGGCTCCAGGTCCTTGTACACCTCGAAGAAGTGCTGGATCTCCAGGCGGTCGAACTCCGACACGTGGTGGATGTCGCGCAGGTGCTCCACCCGCGGGTCGGTGGACGGAACGCACAGCAGCTTGTCGTCGCCGCCCGCCTCGTCCGTCATCCGGAACATGCCGATCGCGCGGCACTTGATGAGGCAGCCCGGGAAGGTCGGCTCGTCCAGGATGACCAGCGCGTCCAGCGGGTCGCCGTCCTCGCCGAGAGTGTTCTCGACGAAGCCGTAGTCGGCCGGGTAGGCGGTCGAGGTGAAGAGGCGACGGTCCAGCCGGATCCGACCGGTCTCGTGGTCCACCTCGTACTTGTTCCGCGAACCCTTCGGGATCTCGATCGTGACGTCGAACTCCACCGGTGGCTCCTCCATGATCAGCACATAGTTCTGGTGGTTAAGTGTCCCTCACGCAGGTGTGTGATCGCGAAAGGGGCTGGTGGTCGTGCCTGAGCTGAGGCCTTGGCGAGCCGCGAGACCGCACGTGGTGCGGATCGTGAACGCCGTACGACCGGGTCTGGCGCGTGCCGCGGAGGCCGCGAAACCGCGGGTCGCGCGGCTGGCGAAGGCCGTGCGCCCCGGGCTTGCACACCTCCCCCGGCCGCAGGCGGTCAGGACCTGGCAGTACACCGCCGGCGCCGTCACCGCCGGTCTGGCGCTGACCGCCGGAGTGGTGACCGCCGCCGGCCCCTGGGACGCCAACGGTCAGCGTACGGCCGAGCGGGACCGGGCGGTCGCCCTGGAGCGGCCAGGTGGCGCAGATCACGGCCACTCCGGTACGGCCGCGCAGGCGCCCCGGCCCGCACCGAGCGCCCCGCCCGTCCTGGCGGGCCTGGGTGGCACCACGGGCACCGTCAGCACCAAGAAGGCCCCGCCCGGCCAGAAAGCCCTCACGGACGTCCTGGGGCCGCTCCTGGATGCCCCCGGGCTCGGCGCCGACCGTGCGGCGGCCGTCATCGACGTCACCACCGGCAAGCAGCTCTACAGCACCGGTGCCGGCCGGGCCCTCACCCCCGCCTCCACCACCAAGATCGCCACCGCCGTCGCCGCCCTGTCCGCCCTCGGCCCCGACCACCGCCTCACCACCCGCGCCGCGCTCGAACCCGACACCGGCGAACTGGTCCTGGTCGGCGGCGGCGATCCCACCCTCACCGACCACCCGAAGGCCGACAGCTGGGCGAGCCTGCGCACACTCGCCGCCGACACCGCCGCCGCACTCGGGAAGCGCGGCATCCACAAGATCAAGCTCTCCTACGACACCACGCTCTACTCCGGCCCCGCACTGCACCCCATCGGCGTCAACGACAACCTCGCCCCCGTCAGCGCCCTGACCACTGACGAGGGCCGCACCGACGACTCCGCCGGCGGCCCGGCGACCCGCGTGACCGATCCCGCGGCGGACGCGGCCGGCACGTTCGCCACCCTCCTCCGCGACGCCGGCGTCACGACCACGCCCCCCGGCCCCTCCAAGGCCACCAGCCGCGCCGAGACCCTCGCCACCGTCTCCTCGCCGCCGCTGTCCGCCCTGGTCGAGCGCATGCTGACCAACAGCGACAACGACATCGCCGAGGCCCTGGCCCGCCAGACCGCCCTGGCCAGTGGCGAGCCGGCGAGCTTCGACGGAGGCGCGAAGGCCATCGCCACCCAGCTGAGGAAACTCGGCCTGCCGATGGCCGGTGCCTCCTTCCACGACGGCAGCGGTCTCAACCGCGACGACCGGCTCACCGCGAACCTCCTCACCGCCCTGCTGGTCAAGGCGGGCGACCCCGCCCGCCCCGGCCTCCGCCCGGTCCTCACCGGCCTCCCCGTCGCCGGCTTCACCGGCACCCTGACCAGCCGCTACACCGACGGCGCCGCGGGAGTCGTACGGGCGAAGACCGGCACCCTCACCGGCGTGAACACCCTGGCCGGCACGGTCGTGGACAACGACGGCCACCTCCTGGCCTTCGCCTTCCTCGCCTTCGGCACCACGGACCCCCAGGAGGCCCAGACGGCCCTGGACAGGACGGCATCAGCACTGGCGGGGTGCGGCTGCCGGTAGCGGGGTGCGGCTGCCGGTAAGGCCTTGCGAAGGCACCTGCTCGCTCGCCACTGGCAGGTCCGCTCGCCGCTGGGGGCACGCCTTTCGCTGTCGTCCGTTCCCGCTCCTGGGCCGCCCGTCCGTTCGTCGTCGGCGGCTCGCCGCCCAACAGCTGCCCGCCGTCCAACAGTTGCAGGCTCCTGGGCGGCCCCTCCGCTCGCTGCCAGCCGCCCAACAGCTGCCTGCTCCCGCCCCCGCCCGCCGTCCACAGTCGCCCGCTCCCGCCGTGGGCACGCGTCCCGCGGGGCGGACGGGTGGGTGCGGTCTGCCGTATCAGGTGCGGCACGGCCAACACCCGCCCCAGCCGACGCAAGTACCTCGCCACGCACACCCGTCACCGCACTAGGAACCCCACCCCGCCCAATCCCCACGGCCTGCCCCAAAGGGGACTGCTCACGTACCGTTGACGCATGACGAGCTTCGGTGGCACCGCATCTCCCGGGATGGTCGACTGGAACCTCGCGGTGGCGACCGCGACACGGCTCGTACGGCCGGGCCCCGAAGTCAGCCGCGACGAGGCCAGGTCCGTCGTCGCGGAGCTGCGCCGGCACGCGAAAGCCTCGGAGGGACACGTCCGGGGCTTCACTCGTATGGGCACCGAGGACACCCACGACACCCCCGTACTCGTCGTCGACCGACCCGGCTGGGTCCGGGCGAACGTCGCCGGCTTCCGGGAGATCCTCAGGCCCCTCCTGGAGAAGATGCAGGACCGGCGCGGCAGCGGCGCCGGCAACGCCGTCCTCGGCGCCGTCGGAGGCAAGGTCACCGGCGTCGAACTCGGCATGCTGCTGTCCTTCCTCTCCTCCCGCGTCCTCGGCCAGTACGAGACCTTCGCACCCGCCACCCGGGACCTCCCGGCCGGCGGCCCTCCCGGCTCGCCGAACGGCGGCGGCCGCCTCCTCCTCGTCGCGCCCAACATCGTCCACGTGGAGCGCGAACTCGACGTCGAGCCGCACGACTTCAGGCTCTGGGTGTGCCTGCACGAGGAGACCCACCGCACCCAGTTCACCGCCGTGCCCTGGCTCCGCGACCACCTCGAGGGTGAAATCCAGTCTTTCTTGGCGGAGACCGACGTCGACCCGATGACCGTCCTGGAACGCATCCGGGAAGCCGCCCAGTCCCTCGCCGGCGGCCGCCCCGAGGGCGAGGAGGACGACGGCGGACGTTCCTTCGTGGAACTGGTGCAGACCCCGGCCCAGCGCGAGATCCTCGGCCGCCTCACCGCGGTCATGTCGCTCCTGGAGGGCCACGCCGACTTCGTCATGGACGGCGTGGGCCCGGCCGTCGTACCGACCGTCTCCGAGATCCGCGAGAAGTTCCAGCAGCGCCGCGCCAAGGGCGCCTCCCGCCTCGACCTCGCCCTGCGCAAGCTCCTCGGCCTGGACGCCAAGCTCAGGCAGTACCGGGACGGCGAACGCTTCGTACGCGCCGTCGTCGACCAGGTCGGCATGGACGGCTTCAACCGCGTGTGGACATCCCCCAACACCCTGCCCACCAAGGGGGAGATCGCCAAACCGGCGGACTGGGTCGCACGGGTGCACCGCAAGGCCGAGTCGTGAACCGCATGGGGGAGAGGTGAAACGAATCCGGCCGACGGCAGGCGAACGCCCCTCCAATCACCCGTCCGAGGGACCGTGAGCCATGGGTAGGCGTGCAATGCTCGGGGAACGGCCCGCTTCTGTCACCATCTACACACTCTGAGTGACCGACCTCGGGCTCACCCCCCGACAACTTCATGAAGGGAACCGGACATGGGTCCCCATCCTGCGGTCGCGGCGATACGCCTGGCGGTCCGCCGCGTCCTCCACGACGTCCTCACCCACAACAGCCGTACCCCCGCAGCAGCGGCGGCAGCCGCCGTGGCAGCCGCCGAAGCAGCCCGCGAACCGAGCCGGAGCGAACGCTCGTCCCCGCTCGTGCTGGTCGCGTGCTCCGGCGGCGCCGACTCCATGGCGCTCGCCTCAGCCCTCGCCTTCGAGGCCCCCAAACTCGGCATCCGAGCCGGCGGCATCACCGTCGACCACGGCCTCCAGCCCGGCTCCGGCCTCCGCGCCGAGGAGGTCGTCCTCAGGCTGCGCGAACTCGGCCTCCACCCCGTCGAGTCCATCGCCGTGACCGTCGGCCGCGACGGCGGCCCCGAGGCCGCCGCCCGCGACGCCCGCTACGCCGCCCTCGACGCCGCCGCCGAACGCCACGGCGCTGCCGCGGTCCTGCTCGGCCACACCCGCGACGATCAGGCCGAAACCGTCCTGCTCGGCCTCGCCCGCGGCTCCGGCATCCGCTCCCTGTCCGGCATGGCCGCGGTCTCGGGGGCCGACGGCCGTTACCGGCGCCCCTTCCTGCACCTCGACCGGCAGACCGCCCGCAAGGCCTGCATGGTCCAGTCCCTGCCCGTCTGGGACGACCCGCACAACGCCGACCCCGCCTACACCCGCTCCCGGCTGCGGCACGAGGGCCTGCCCGCCCTCGAAAAGGCCCTCGGCAAAGGCGTCGTGGAAGCGCTCGCCCGCACCGCCCAGCTCTCGCGCGACGACGCCGACGCCCTCGACACCTGGGCCAGCCAGGCCGAAGCCTCCGTGCGCGACGCCACGGGCCTCCTGGAGTGCGCCAAGCTCTACGCCCTCCCGCCCGCCGTACGCCGCCGCATCCTGCGCCGCGCCGCCATCGACGCAGGCGCCCCGGCCGGCTCCCTCTTCGCCCGCCACATCGAGGAAGTCGACCGGCTGATCACCGGCTGGCGAGGCCAGAAGGCCATCAATCTCCCGGGCAAAGTCGTCGCCCAGCGCCAGGGTGGCAGACTGGTGATTCGGCAAGGCTGAATCCTGACCCAGGAGCAACCCTCCGACGGGCCGGGCGGCCGGTCGCCGTAAGTGCGGCCGTAAGTGCGGGACGACCGAAAGTGATGCGGGTGGACGCGAAAGACATGGGTGCCGACCTCCAGCAGGTACTCATCACCAAAGAAGAGATCGACGCGAAGCTGGCCGAGCTGGCCGCGAAGATCGACGCGGAGTACGCGGGCAAGGACCTGCTCATTGTCGGTGTGCTCAAGGGCGCCGTGATGGTCATGGCGGACCTCGCCCGGGCGCTGTCCACCCCCGTCACCATGGACTGGATGGCCGTGTCCTCCTACGGCGCGGGCACCCAGTCCTCCGGTGTCGTGCGGATCCTCAAGGACCTCGACACCGACATCAAGGGCAGGCACGTCCTGATCGTCGAGGACATCATCGACTCCGGTCTGACCCTGTCCTGGCTGATCAACAACCTCGGCTCCCGCGAGCCCGCCTCACTGAAGGTGTGCACGCTGCTGCGCAAGCCGGACGCCGCCAAGGTCGCCATCGACGTGGAGTGGGTCGGCTTCGACATCCCGAACGAGTTCGTCGTCGGCTACGGCCTCGACTACGCCGAGAAGTACCGCAACCTGCCGTTCGTCGGTACGCTCGCGCCTCACGTCTACGGCGGCTGAGCCAACCGGGCCAGTCCTTGTAAGACGATCGGGAACCCCAGCGGGTTTCGCGCCGTTGGAGCAAGCAGAGACGGGAACGCCAGCCGTCCATGCCGCTCCGTGCGGCTTCGGACAACAATGCTGGGGTACCGTCAGAAGAACTGTCTTATCAAACTCACTATGGCAGGAGGGACGGGGCGACACCGCTCCGTATGGATGGACGTGAAGCGATACTTCCGTGGGCCGGTCATGTGGATCGTGCTGGCCGTCCTTGCCGTGGTCGTGTTGATGCAGGTCGTCGGCTCGTCCGGCGGCTACAAGACGGTGGACACCGGCCAGGTCGTGGCAGCGATCAACGAGAACAAGGTCGAGTCGGCCAAGCTCACCACCGGTGACGAACAGACCATCAAGGTCACCCTCAAGGACGGCCAGAAGGTCGAGGGCAGCTCGAAGATCCAGGCGAGCTACATCGGCGACCAGGGCGTGACCATCGCCGGCACCCTGCAGACCAAGTACCAGGACAAGCAGATTCCGGACGGCTACACGGTCTCGCCGTCCAAGCAGAACCCGTTCCTCGGCGTACTGCTCTCCCTGCTCCCCTTCGTCCTGATCGTGGTCGTCTTCCTGTTCCTGATGAATCAGATGCAGGGCGGCGGCTCCCGGGTCATGAACTTCGGGAAGTCCAAGGCCAAGCTCATCACCAAGGACACGCCGAAGACGACGTTCTCGGACGTCGCGGGCTGCGACGAGGCCGTCGAAGAACTCCACGAGATCAAGGAGTTCCTGCAGGAGCCGGCCAAGTTCCAGGCCGTCGGCGCCAAGATTCCCAAGGGTGTGCTCCTCTACGGCCGCCCCGGTACCGGCAAGACGCTCCTCGCGCGCGCCGTGGCCGGCGAGGCCGGAGTCCCCTTCTACTCGATCTCCGGTTCCGACTTCGTCGAGATGTTCGTCGGTGTCGGTGCCTCCCGAGTCCGTGACCTCTTCGAGCAGGCCAAGGCGAACGCCCCGGCGATCGTCTTCGTCGACGAGATCGACGCGGTCGGCCGCCACCGCGGCGCCGGCCTCGGCGGTGGTCACGACGAGCGCGAGCAGACCCTGAACCAGCTGCTCGTCGAGATGGACGGCTTCGACGTCAAGGGTGGCGTGATCCTCATCGCCGCCACTAACCGCCCGGACATCCTCGACCCGGCCCTTCTGCGCCCCGGCCGCTTCGACCGGCAGATCGCCGTCGACCCGCCGGACCTGCAGGGCCGTCTGGAGATCCTCAAGGTCCACCAGAAGGGCAAGCCGGTCGCGCCCGACGTCGACCTCGCCGCCGTCGCCCGCCGCACCCCCGGCATGACCGGCGCCGACCTGGCCAACGTGCTCAACGAGGCCGCGCTGCTCACCGCCCGCAGTGACCAGAAGCTGGTCGACAACAAGGCACTGGACGAGGCGATCGACCGCGTGGTCGCGGGCCCGCAGAAGCGGACCCGGATCATGTCGGACAAGGAGAAGAAGATCACCGCGTACCACGAGGGCGGCCACGCCCTGGTCGCGGCGGCCTCGCCGAACTCCGACCCGGTCCACAAGATCACGATCCTCTCCCGCGGCCGCGCCCTCGGCTACACGATGGTGCTCCCGGACGAGGACAAGTACTCGACCACCCGCAACGAGATGCTCGACCAGCTGGCGTACATGCTGGGCGGCCGCGCGGCCGAGGAACTGGTCTTCCACGACCCGACGACCGGCGCCGCCAACGACATCGAGAAGGCCACCAACCTGGCCCGCGCGATGGTCACGCAGTACGGCATGACCGAGCGGCTCGGCGCGATCAAGTTCGGCGGCGACAACAGCGAGCCCTTCCTCGGACGTGAGATGGCTCACCAGCGCGACTACTCGGAAGAGGTCGCCGCGCTGGTCGACGAAGAGGTCAAGAAGCTCATCGAGACCGCTCACAACGAGGCCTGGGAGATCCTGGTCGAGAACCGCGACGTGCTCGACCAGCTCGTTCTCCACCTGCTGGAGAAGGAGACCCTGGGCAAGGAGGAGATCGCCGAGATCTTCGCCCCGATCCACAAGCGCCCGCCGCGGCCCGCCTGGACCGGCTCCTCCCGCCGTACCCCCTCCACCCGCCCGCCGGTGCTCTCTCCGAAGGAGCTGGCACTGACCAACGGTGCGAACGGAGCGACGGCGGCGATCAGCACGGCCAAGTCCACGGCTGTGGAGTCCGCCCCGGTGACGGACAAGACACCGGAGGACCGCCCCGAGAGCTGACGGCTTTCGGCCAACCGGCTCGGAATGAATGCCGCGCCCGTCAGGTTTTAGCCTGAGGGCGCGGCATTTCCGTATGTCCGCAGACAGAGCGCGTGGACGCACGCGTGACAGGCACAGGAACGAGGAACAGATGACCGACCCCGTGACCTTGGACGGCGAGGGCACCATCGGCGAGTTCGACGAGAAGCGCGCCGAGAACGCCGTACGGGAACTGCTGATCGCGGTCGGTGAGGACCCGGACCGTGAGGGCCTCAGGGAGACGCCGGGCCGGGTGGCGCGGGCGTACAAGGAGATCTTCGCGGGCCTGTGGCAGAAGCCCGAGGACGTCCTGACGACGACGTTCGACCTGGGGCACGACGAGATGGTCCTGGTGAAGGACATCGAGGTCTACAGCACCTGTGAACATCATCTGGTGCCGTTCAGGGGCGTCGCCCACGTCGGCTACATCCCGTCCGTGACCGGGAAGATCACCGGCCTGTCCAAGCTGGCCCGGCTGGTGGACGTCTTCGCCCGGCGCCCGCAGGTGCAGGAACGACTCACCACGCAGATAGCGGACTCCCTGATGGAGATCCTGGAGCCGCGGGGCGTGATCGTGGTCGTGGAGTGCGAGCACATGTGCATGTCGATGCGCGGCATCCGGAAGCCGGGTGCGAAGACCATCACCTCGGCGGTGCGCGGTCAGCTGCGGGACGCGGCGACGCGCAACGAGGCGATGAGCCTCATCATGGCGCGCTGAATCATGGCGCGCTGAGCGACCTCGGCGGAGACGGCGGTCAGGCTGCCGGCTCTGCGCCCGGGTGGTTCTGGTCCTCGTCCTCCGGGAGCTTGCAGACCCGCTCCAGGAACAGGGCCGCCGCTATCACGGCGATGCCGGCCAGGACCGAGAAGCCGGCGTAGATGGCCTGGTCGCGGCGGGCGGGGGTGTCGAGGAGTTCCAGGAGGAAGACGCCCGTGCCGGCGTACATGCCGGCGACCAGGGCGGCCACCAGGGCGCTTGCCTGGCCGAAGACGACCGCTCGGGCGGCCATCAGGGGGTCGACGCCCTTCGCGCCGGGGCGGCGCTCCCGCTGGGCCTTGAAGCGGGCCCGCAGCGAGAGCGCCGTGGAGAGCAGGACCACCGCGATCAGGGCGAGGACGATGGGGGCGGCCAGGGGGACGCTGGGGAGCGTCCCGATCGAGTTCCAGAGGCGGGCGCCCGCCCAGGACAGGACTCCGGCCACGATGAACACGCCGGCCAGCACCCTGATGCGCAGCTCTCTCACGGTGTCCCTTCAGCTCCCCCGGACCGATCCCGGACTGTGGTCGTCTTGACCTTAACGACTACTCGGGCAGTCGGAGTTCCAGGTCCGCGCGGGGCGCGATGCCGTGGCGGGTGACGGCCGACAGCAGTTCGACCACCGCGCCGCGGCCGGGCAGCTGTGCCAGCGGGTCCACGTCATGCCAGGGCGCGAGCACGAAGGCGCGTTCGTGGGCGCGCGGGTGGGGGAGGGTGAGCTGTGGGTCGTCGGAGGTGACGTCGGCGTAGGCGACGATGTCGACGTCCAGGGTGCGCGGTCCCCAGCGCTCGTCGCGGACCCGTTTGAAGGCCTCCTCGACGGCGTGAGCCCGCTCCAGCAGGGAGGAGGGGGGCAGGGTGGTCTTGAGGACGACGACGGCGTTGAAGTAGGAGGGCTGGCTGCCCGGCTCGACGCCCCACGGCTCCGTCTCGTAGACCGGGGATACGGCCTTCACGCGGACGCCGGGGGTGTCCTCGAGAGCGTCGACGGCTCCCTGGAGGGTCTCCAGACGGTTGCCGAGGTTGGAGCCGATGGAGATCACGGCGCGTTTCGGGTTGCTCAGTGTCGTGTCGGCGGCGTCGACCTGCTCGACGACCGAGGCGGGCACCGGCTGGACGGTCGGGTCGCTGTGACCCTGGGCGAAAGGTCGGGTCATACTCGGCTCCGGGTGATGGTGACGGTCACGTCGTCGAAGGGGACGGTGATCGGGGCGTCCGGCTTGTGGACGCGGACCTCGACCTCCAGGACCCCTTCGTGCTTGAGGCAGGTCTGGGCGATCCGCTCGGCGAGGGTCTCGATGAGGTTCACCGGTTCGCCCTCGACCACGGCCACGACCTCTTCGGCCACGATGCCGTAGTGCACGGTCTTCGCCAGGTCGTCGTCGGCCGCGGCCGG
The DNA here is from genome assembly GCF_040630895.1 of Streptomyces sp. NPDC005728. Lineage (NCBI taxonomy): Bacteria > Bacillati > Actinomycetota > Actinomycetes > Kitasatosporales > Streptomycetaceae > Streptomyces > Streptomyces sp. NPDC005728. Next base: position 56,396 of record NZ_JBEXYL010000010.1, on the reverse strand, counting down.
CCGGGTGTCCAGGCCAAGGACGAGGTCCACGATGAAGGTCTGGCCCTCCTCGCGCTCCTTGGGGAACACACCGTGGTGCCCGCGGGCCTTGAGGCCGCGCAGCGCGACACGATCCACGCGAATCACTCCTGCAATCGTCGGGAACGGCCGGTCGGTGTCGCGTGCGGGCGGCACACCGGCCTCAGACGAATCTACCTGCGGGCACTGACACGGCCGGGTGATGAGGGCGCGGGCCCGGGCGGGGACCCGGAGGCTTCACCGGGTGTTTCCCCTGGGGAACCCGGTCGCGTCATGGGCTGGTAGCCGCACCTACCCGCGGGTTCGTGATTCCAACCACTTCTTCGTCCCTATGGGGCGCGGACCCGTTCAGGCGAGGGGATTGCCATCCGGATTCACGTCGTTCGGGCCGTTCTGCCCGTTTTCCTCCTCCTCGTCGGTCTCGGTCATGACGGGGGAGGCGTGGTGCGACCACAGTTTCCAGCCGGTGGGTGTGCGCCGGAACACGTTCGTGGCGACGACGAGCTGGCCGACCAGGGGGCCGAGTTCCGAGCCGTCGTCGGGGGCGGGGCCGCCACTGAGGATGTTCTCGGTGCAGGTGACGAGGGCGGTGTCGCCGGTGACGGAGACGTGCACGTCGGTGAGGAAGAACTGGATGTAGTCGGTGTTCGCCATGATCAGCGCGTATGACCTCAGGACCTCGCTGCGGCCGGTGAGCACCGGCCAGCCGGGGTGGACGCAGGAGATCACGCCGGTGTCCGCCGGGTCGTGGTACTCCTCGTCGACGCCCAGGTCGGAAGGCGTGAGCCAGAGCGAGGACAGTTCCTCGAAGTCGCCGCGTTCCATCGCCTCGTAGAAGGCGGTGTTGGCGGCCTCCACCTGTTCGACGTCGGTGTGGGGGGCGCTCACCGGGTTCCTTCCGCGTGCGCTCCGCGCGTGCCTTCCGCGCCAGGCGCACGCTCCGCTGTGCGCGCCCCCTCCACGGCCCGTGCGACCCGTACCGCGTCCGCGGTGGCGCGTACCTCGTGCACGCGCACCGCCCATGCGCCGGCGTGCGCCGCGAGCGCGGAGACGGCGGCCGTGGCGGCGTCGCGCTCGCGGGCGGGCGGGGGTGCGCCCTCCGGGCCTGCGAGGACGCGGCCGAGGAACCGCTTGCGGGAGGCGGCGACGAGCAGGGGGTGGCCGAGGGTGCGCAGACGGTCGAGGTGGGCGAGGAGGGTCAGGTCGTGCTCGGCCTCCTTGGAGAAGCCGAGGCCGGGGTCGACGACGATGCGGTCGGGGGCGACGCCGCCCGCGAGAACGGCCTCCACGCGCGCGTGCAGTTCGTCCGCGACTTCGGAGACGACGTCCCCATAGACGCCCTTGACGGTGCCGCCTTGGAGGAAGCCGCGCCAGTGCATGACGACGAAGGGGGCGCCGGCGGCGGCGACCACGGGGATCATCGCGGGGTCGGCGAGGCCGCCGCTGACGTCGTTCACCAGGGAGGCGCCGGCCGCGAGGGCCTGTTCGGCGACGGAGGCGCGCATGGTGTCGACGGAGACGACCACGCCTTCGGAGGCGAGGCCGCGGACGACGGGGATGACACGCCTGAGTTCCTCGGCCTCGTCGACGCGGGTGGCGCCGGGGCGGGTGGACTCGCCGCCGACGTCGACCAGGTCCGCGCCCTCGGTGACCAGGTCCAGGCCGCGCTTGACGGCGACGGTCGTGTCGAACCAGCGGCCGCCGTCGGAGAAGGAATCGGGGGTCACGTTGACGACTCCCATGACCGCGCACCGGTCCCACGCCGGAAGGCCTGTCACTCGACCGCGTCCGCTGAGGTTGTTCATACGTTCAGCGTAGGCCCAGGGGGGCGCCCTCAACGCGCCGCGGCCCGGGCGGAAGCCCCGTGCTGGAGGGGGTGGAGCTTCCGCCCGGGCCAGTCGCGGCCGGGCATTGCGCGGGGCAGGACGGGGTCACGCGGCTCGGACGTCGCGTTCCGTGACGGCGTGCGCGCAGGGGCGCCCGGCGAGCGCCCTGCGCCGGCGCAGGAAGCGCGGCAGCGGCAGGGCGAGGTTGACGAAGCCCTCGGCCTGCATGGCCGCGAAGCCGATGCGCGGCAGGTCGGCGGAGGCGCGGTAGACGACGAAGCGCGGCTCCCAGCGCGGCTGGAACTTGGCGTTGAACTTGTACAGCGACTCGATCTGGAACCAGCGGGAGAGGAACACCAGCAGCCCGCGCCAGGCGCGCAGCACCGGCCCTGCTCCGATCTTCTCCCCGCGCGCGAGCGCGGAGCGGAACATGGCGAAGTTCAGCGAGACCCGTGTGATGCCGAACTTCGGGGCGGCCTGCAGGGCGGCGACGATGAGCAGTTCGTTCATGCCGGGGTCGGCGGTGCGGTCGCGGCGCATGAGGTCCAGGGAGACGCCGTCCTCGCCCCAGGGCACGAAGTGCAGGATCGCCTTCAGGTCGCCGTACTCGCCGGGCTGGTCGTCGGTCTTGTGGGCGGTGGCGATCAGACAGTCGGAGTCGGCGAGGTCGCCGATGCGGCCGAGTGCCATGGAGAAGCCGCGCTCGGTGTCGGTGCCGCGCCAGTCCTCCGCCGCCAGGCGGATGCGCTCCAGCTCGGCCTCGCCGAGGTCACGGATACGCCGTACCCGGGTTTCGTAGCCGGCTCGCTCGATGCGCTTGACCATCTGGCGCACGTTGCGCATCGCGCGTCCGGCGAGCGAGAAATCCGCCACGTCGACCACCGCCTCGTCGCCGAGTTCCAGGGCGTCCAGGCCGGTCTCGCGGGTCCACACCTCGCCGCCCGTCTCCGAGCAGCCCATGACGGCCGGGGTCCAGGAGTGTGCCTTGGCCTCGTCCATGAAGCGCTCGATGGCGCCGGGCCAGGCCTCCACGTCGCCGATCGGGTCGCCGCTGGCGAGCATCACACCGGAGACGACGCGGTAGGTGACCGCCGCCTTGCCGCTGGGCGAGAAGACGACCGCCTTGTCGCGGCGCAGCGCGAAGTGGCCGAGGGAGTCGCGGCGGCCGTGCTTGTCCAGCAGGGCGCGCAGGCGGGTCTCGTCGTCCTCGGTGAGGCGGGCGGCCGGGTGCTCGGGGCGGAAGGCGAAGTAGATGGTGGTGACCGCGGTCAGCCAGCCGAGGGCGCCGAGGGAGAAGGCGACCGTCCAGGAGGTGTTGCCGTCGTAGTCCAGGGGGCCCTCGAAGCCGAACAGGCCGTAGACCACGTGCGTCAGCCGGTCGGCCAGGCTCGGGTCGCCGAGCATGCGGTTCGGGTGGGCACTGACGATGACCAGTCCGAGGGCGAGCGAACCGGCGGCCATGAGGACGAAGTTGGCGAGCGCGCGCCAGCGGCTGCGTGGATCGGGCAGCGCCGCGAACTCGTCGCGGTGGCGCAGCAGCGGCACGAGGAGCGCCAGCGAGATGAGCATCCCGATGAGCGAGTGCCGGTACACGAACTGCGCGACGGCGCCGGCCGGCAGCAGCGCGACCGCGGCTCGCCACGCTCGGCGCTTGCGCCGTTTGAGCCCGTGCGCGAGCAGCAGCAACAGCACGCCGGCGCTGAGCGAGAGCGCCGCGGCGAAGGGCCCGAAGGAGCCGGGCAGCACCTCGGCGATGGCGTGCATACGGCTGCGACGGAAGCGAGGGAACACGCCCGCCGCAATGTCCACCACGCCCACGAGGGCACACGCCCTGGCGACCAGAGCGGGAACGGCCTCGGGGCGCGGGCCGCGCAGTATGCGCCGCACCCGGCTTGATCGGCTCGGAACCCCGCCCGACATTTCCCCATCTATCCTGACAGACATCGCATCCCGTAGTTCTGCGAGAGACCTTGAACCCGGTGCCGATCGGGGCATCCGGCGACATTGCGCCCTCTAGGACGGTGTCTCGGGGAGAGAGGTTCACTCCTCTTCGGAAAGTCGGGTCAAAGGCCAAGGAAAGCCCCGGGCAAGACCGCGCGACGATGCGTGAGCGGACCACGGGCAGAAAGCGCAGGCAGGTAACAGCCCATGGGTCTCACGAGCAACAAAGTGCTGGTGCTGGCGGTCGTGTTCGCCGCGATGCTGTTCGTCGCCACGGTATGGCTGTGGCCTCGGCTCGCCCGGCAGAACTGGCGGGCCGTCAGCGGGCGCGTCGGCCTGCTCCTCGCCACCCAGCTGGCGCTCTTCGCCTCCCTGGGCGTCGCCGCCAACCAGGCCTTCGGCTTCTACGCCAGCTGGGCGGACCTGTTCGGCAGGGAGACCGACCAGGGCGTCGTCGTCGACCACTCGGCGGGCGGCGGTGGCGGCCCGCTCCAGGTGCTGTCCACCTCCACGGTGCCGGGTGTGCACAGCTCGCGGCCGCAGGCGGCCGGGCAGGTCCAGAAGGTCGCCATAGCGGGCCGCAAGACCCACCTCACCACACCGGCGTACGTCTACCTGCCGCCCGAGTACTTCCAGCCGCAGTACCGCACGCGTACGTTCCCGGCGGCCGTCGTCCTGACCGGCTACCCCGGTACGGCCAAGGCGTTGGTGGACAAGCTTGACTACCCGCGTACGGTGCAGGAGCTGGCCAAGGACGGGCGGATGCAGCCGATGATCCTGGTGATGCTGCGGCCGACCGTGGCGCCGCCGCGCGACACCGAGTGCGTGGACGTCCCGGGCGGGCCGCAGGCCGAGACCTTCTTCGCCAAGGACCTGCCCGACGCCGTCCTCGCGCACTACAGGGTGGGCAAGAGGCCCGGCAGCTGGGGCATCATCGGCGACTCGACCGGCGGCTACTGCGCGCTGAAGATCGCCATGCACCACCCGAACGTCTACGCGGCCGGCGCCGGTCTGTCGCCGTACTACAAGGCGCCGACCGACCCCACGACCGGTGACCTCTTCCACGGCGACAAGAATCTGAAGAATCGATCCGACCTGTGGTGGCTCCTCAAGCACGAGCCCGCGCCCGACACCTCGCTGCTCGTCACCAGCAGCAAGGTCGGCGAACACAACTACAAGGACACGCTCAAGTTCATAAAGCGTGTGCAGGCCACCAACCTGACCCGGATCTCCTCGATCATCCTCGACAGCGGCGGGCACAACTTCAACACCTGGCGCCGGGAGATCCCACCGACGCTGCAGTGGATCAGCGGACGGCTGACCGACCGCTGATCCGACGGGCGCCTGATGTCCGGTGAAACCTTCGGTGTGGCCGTGTTTTTACGGGGCGGGGGTCCGCGATTCGCCTACGCGCGGTAAGTTTCTGGCCATGCCACGAGGACGCCACCGCCATTCACCGCCTCTGCACCGGCTGTTGCCTCCGTCGGCGATCGCCGGCGTCTCCGTCGTCTGCGCGCTGGGTCCCTGGGTGTTCTCCGAGGTCACGGTGTTGCGCACGCTGGCCGCGGCCGCCGCGGCGACAGCCGTCGTCGGCGCGGTCGTGATGCGCCACTGGGACTCCCAGGCCGGCAAGCAGGTCGCCGACCTTACGCGCGCGCGTGCCAGCGACGAGTGGCGCTACGACGAACGGGTCGCCGAACTGGAGACCGACCTCGAGGAGTCGCGCGAGCTGCGCACCAAGCTGGAGCAGCGGCTGCGCGCCAAGCGCGCGGAGCTGGCCGGGCTGCGCAACGAGCACGCGGCCCTGCTGCGCCGTTACGCCACGGCGGAGACCGAGCGTGCCACTGCCCTGGAGGGGCGCCGGCTGCTGGAGATCGAGGCGGCCGAGCCGTCCGGCGTGCCGGCGCTGCCGCCCGCGCGCAGTGCCGGGTCCGAGGACGCCGCCACGACGGCCGAGACTCCCGAGACCCCTGAGCCTGCCGAGGAGAAGCCCAAGGCTGGTCCGGCGTTCGCAGCCGAGGGTGCTCAGCTGTTTCTGAAGGCCGCGGTGGCGCTGGCCCGACTCGACCGTGACGGGGCATCGGCGAAGGCCGGGGACGAGGCCGTCAAGCCCGAGTCCGTCAAGGCCGAGACCCTCAAGGCCGAGTCCGTCAAGGCCGAGTCCGTCAAGTCCGAGACCCTCAAGTCCGAGACCCTCAAGGCCGAGCCCGTCAAGCCCGAGCCCGTCAGGGCCGGGTCCGTCGAGGCCTCGGGTGGTGGCCCTGGGGATGGGATGCAGCCCGTTCAGGCGGCCGCCCAGGCGCAGGAGGCCGGTCAGGAGGGCGAGGCGCAGGGGAAGCCCGAGGCGGCCGGCGAGCACACGCGCGCGGCCGCCACCTCGACGACGCCGGAGCAGCCCGCCAAGCCCGCGCAGCAGCCCGCCGGTCACTTCACGGTGCCGACCGCGGTGGCCGTCGTGCCGGCCACACCCGTGCGGCGCCCGGCGATCGAGGGCGGCTTCGACTTCTTCGGCACCCAGAAACACACGTCGTCCGCCGCGCTGGAGTCCGTACAGAACGAGGACCTCGCGGACGTCGTCGGCCAGGAGGCCCTCGCGCTGCACAAGGCCGAGGCCGAGGCCGAGTTCAAGCCCGCCGACGCGGAGTCGCGCGGTGTCGGCCAGGTGATCGACCTGACCGCGCACGACGAGACGGAGCAGATCGACCTCCAGGGGCTGCGCACCGCGGCTTCCTGAGACGTCACCAGGCACCAGCACCGGGCCCGGTTCACCCGCGGGGGGTGAGCCGGGCTCACGCCATCCAGCGGTCCGGGCGGGCGTCCCTGCGGCCGGTGCGGGACCGCTCGGCCTGGGCGCGCAGCAGCAGCGCCGCATCCTCGGCGTCCCGCAGGCGGGCGGTGACGGTCTTGTCGGCCCCGGTGTCCACGTGGACGTCGGCGAGCCGCCACAGGCGCCCCCAAGGCCCCTGGGTGAGCCGTACGCTCTGCACCTTGGCGTGCGGGACCAGGGACAGGCTGCGGCGCAGCAGGCCGTGCCGGGCGGTGAACACCGCGTCGGTGACCGCGAGGCCGTGCCCGCGCCACCACACCGGCACGGACCACCCGGCCCGCCGCGGCGGCCGCGCCGACGACGCCGGTACGGTCACGCCGGGCAGCACGCGCGCTATGACCGACTCGGCGACCGCGCGCGGGGCGACCGGCACCAGCACGGAGTTGTCGGATCCCGCCACGTCCAGTTCCACCCGCACCCAGCCCCGCCGTCGCCACAGCAGCGGCTCCACGATCCGCACGGTCTGCACCCGCCCCGGCGGCACCGTCTCGTGGGCGCGGTCGAGCAGACCGTGGTCGATGCGCAGACCGTCCGGGGACTCGCCCACGGTCCAGTCGTACTCGGCGACGAACCGCCCCGCGCTGCTCGCGCCCGCCGCGCCGAGCAACGGCAGGGCGGCGGCGAGGACCGTCCACACGCTGTGCGTGGCGAGCCACAGCACGGGCGGTACGACGAGGGCGGCGGTCAGGGAGCCCCAGGTGGCGCCCGTCAGCACGAGGGAGAGCGCCAGCTCGCGCGGGGGCACGTGCAGCAGCTCGTGCGCCGGCGCCTCGCCGACTTCGTGCGCCGTCTCGGGGGCGAAACCCGCAGCGCGCGCGAGCAGCTCCGCGCGCAGGGCGCGCGCCTCCTGTTCGCCCAGGAAGGCGAGTTCGTCCTTCTTGTCGGCCCCGACGACGTCTATCCGCAGCTTGGCGACACCCGCCACGCGCGCGAGGAGCGGACGCGTGACGTCGACCGCCTGGATGCGCTCCAGGCGGATGTGTGCGGTGCGCCGGAACAGCAGCCCGGTACGTATCCGCAGCTCGGTGTCCGTGACCGCGAAGTGCGTGAACCACCAGGACAGGAAGCCGTAGAGGCCGGCCGCAGGGACGAGTACGGCGAGCACGACCAGGAGCATCGTGGCGGTCAGCCTCTGCAGCTGTTCCTGCGCGCCGTTCGGGTCGTGCACGGCCCATCCGGCGAGTACGGCGACCGGCGCCCACGCCCGCCGGAAGGGCGTGACGGGGTGGAGCCGCCGTTCGGCGACAGGCGGGCGGGCCGTCGTGTCGTCGACGCCCGGCGTGGTCACAGGCCCGCCGATCGGGCCTCGCCCAGCTCGGTGAGCCGGTCGCGCAGCCTCTCCGCCTCGGCCGGATCCAGGCCCGGGATGGTCGCGTCGGTCGCGGCGGCCGCGGTGTGGAGCTGCACGCTGGCCAGCCCGAAGTAGCGCTCCACGGGCCCCGAGGTGACCTCCACCAGCTGCATCCGGCCGTACGGCACCACGGTCTCCTCGCGCCACAGGACACCGCGGCTGATCAGCAGGTCGTCGGCCCGCTCGGCGTACCGCCAGGAGCGCCAGTTGCGGCCCAGCAGCCGCCAGCCCCACGCGGCCAGGGCCAGCGGGAGCAGCGCGAAGGCCGCCCAGGCCGGTCCCGCGAGCAGGCCGGGCAGCAGCCCCGCCCCAAGGGCGAGCACGCCCGTCCACGTCACCAGCATCAGCCTGCGCATACGCAGCAGGCCGGACGGCAGTGCCCGCCACACCGGCTGGTCCCCCGCAATCCCGGTCTCTTCCGGGCTCCCCGTCTCCATGAGGCCAGCGTACGTAGGGGAAACTGGGTCCATGACTGCGACGGAGACCACGGTCGGCATCGGCGGCGCCGCCGAGAGCACCGACATGGTGCTCAACATCGGGCCCCAGCATCCGTCCACGCACGGTGTGCTGCGGCTCAAGCTCGTGCTGGACGGGGAGCGCATCCTGCATGCGGAGCCGGTGATCGGCTACATGCACCGGGGTGCGGAGAAGCTCTTCGAGGCGCGCGACTACCGGCAGATCATCATGCTCGCCAACCGGCACGACTGGCTGTCGGCGTTCTCGAACGAGCTGGGCGTGGTCCTCGCCGTGGAGCGGATGCTCGGCATGGAGGTCCCCGAGCGCGCGGTGTGGACCCGCACGCTGCTCGCCGAGCTGAACCGGCTGCTGAACCATCTGATGTTCCTCGGGTCGTACCCGCTGGAGCTGGGCGGGATCACGCCGGTCTTCTACGCGTTCCGGGAGCGTGAGGTGCTCCAGAACGTCATGGAGGAGGTCTCCGGCGGGCGGATGCACTACATGTTCAACCGCGTCGGCGGCCTCAAGGAGGACCTGCCGGCCGGGTGGACAGCGCGCGCGCGTGCCGCTGTCGCCGCTGTCCGCTCGCGCATGGACGTCTTCGACGACCTGGTGCTCGGCAACGAGATCTTCCGGGGGCGTACGCGGGGCGTGGGGGTGCTCGCGCCGGAGATCGTGCACGCCTACGGCGTGAGCGGGCCCATCGCGCGCGCCTCGGGTGTCGACTTCGACCTGCGCCGCGACGAGCCGTACCTGGCGTACACCGAGCTCCAGGACACGCTGAAGGTGGTGTCCCGCAGCGAGGGCGACTGCCTCGCCCGCTTCGAGTGCCTGCTGGAGCAGGCCCACAACACGCTGGACCTCGCCGACGCCTGCCTCGACCGGATCGCCGAGCTGCCGCCCGGTCCGATCAACCAGCGCCTGCCCAAGGTGCTGAAGGCGCCCGAGGGACACACGTACGCGTGGACCGAGAACCCGCTCGGGATCAACGGTTACTACCTGGTCAGCAAGGGCGACAAGACCCCGTACCGGCTGAAGCTGCGCTCGGCGTCGTACAACAACATCCAGGCGCTGACCGAGCTGCTGCCGGGGACGCTGGTGGCGGACATGGTGGCGATCCTCGGGTCGATGTTCTTCGTGGTCGGGGACATCGACAAGTAGGGCGGCCGACCCTAGGGCCTGTCCGGCTGGAGCGGGTCCGGGATGCCGACCGGCTGGAGGAGCCAGCCGAAGTCTCCGAGGCCGCCCGGGGCGGTGAGTTCGGCGGCTTCGCCGGCGCTCGCGAGGGCGCGTACGTAGGCCGAGGGGTCTGTGGAGGCCAGTGCGAGCGGGGGGCGTGCGCTGGTGAGGTCCAGGGCGCGCAGGGCGGCGCGTTGCGTGAGCAGGCGCGCGGGTGGGGGCATGCGCGCCGGACCGGTGGGCGTGCGCGCCGCATCAGGGGGCGTGTGCGCCGTGCGGGCCGCTGTGCGTTCCGCCGTGTGCGCCGCCGCGCACGCGTCCAGCGCGACGTGCGCCGTGATGTCGCACGAGCCGTCCGGCACGGGCGCCGTCTCGCGCCCCTCCCGGAAGCCGGTGAGAGTCCCGAACGGGGGGCGCGCGTCCGCGGTGTGTGCGTAGTCCACGGCCACCGCGAGCCCGCGGGCTACCCGGTCCACCGCCGTCGCCCACGCCAAGTCCCTGGGCCGCCCGATCTCCGCGCGCAGCCCCTCCTCGGCCGGCAGCGGCCACCACCGCGCCAGCCAGTCCGCGTCCGCGCCCCTCACCGGCTCCCCGAGCCGCTCGGTGCCGTCCGCCGCGACCAGCACCAGCCGGGGCACGCCCGCCGGGTCCACCTCGGCGACGTCCACGGGCACGTTGTCCAGCCACTCGTTCGCGAACAGCAGCCCGGTGACCGTCTCCGGGGGGTCGCTCAGCCAGGTGATCCGCTCGTCCAGGCCCGCCGGACGGCCGGCGATCTCGACGGCGTACCCGCGCGCGCGGGCGGCCACACCGGCCGGCAGGGCGGCGAGCACACCGGTGACCAGTTCCCCGCGCCCGGCGCCCATGTCGACGAAATCCAGCGCCGGGGGCCGCCCGAGGGCCTCGTCGACCCGGCACAGCAGCCGGGTCACGGCCTGTGCGAACAGCGGGGACGCGTGCACGGAGGTACGGAAGTGCCCGGCCGGGCCCTCGGGCCGCCGGTAGAAGCCGTCCGGGCCGTAGAGCGCCTCCTGGGCCGCCTCCCGCCAGCCCCGTCCCTCGGGGGACTTCTCCGCCGTCGCCTCATCCGTCACCGGGACAGACTAGGCGCACAGGTGATCACTGCCTCCACCTTGCGGAGTATGCGGCCCGGGTGCGGATCGGCCCTCCGGTTGACCCCTGCACGCATCTCGTTTACCTACTCTGGGTTACGTGCAGCGCCTCTATGACTTCCTCCGCAGGCACCCGACGTGGGTCGACAGCTTCTGGGCCGTCGTCCTCTTCGGGCTCTCCAGCGTGAGCGTGGTGAGTCTTGAGGGGGCGCCCGACCACCACATGCCGCTCGGCGGCGGGCTGGCCGTGTCCGTCGTCCTGTCCGTCGTCGTCGCGCTGCGCCGCCGTTACCCGGAACTGATGCTGCTGCTGGCGCTCGGGACCGGGCTGGCCCAGCTGGTCCTGAACATCGAGACGACCGTCGCCGACTTCGCCATGCTGGTGATCACCTACACGGTCGCCATGGTCGGCGCGCGCTGGGCGTCGCGGCTGGCGCTCGCGGTGAGCCTGGGCGCGGCGACCCTGTCACAGCTGCGCTGGCCGGAACATCAGACGAGCTTCCTGGGCCAGGTGGCGCTCGCGGTGTTCCAGACGGTGCCCTTCGCCCTCGCCTGGGTGCTCGGCGACTCCATGCGCACCCGCCGCGCCTACTTCGCCGAGCTGGAGGAGCGCGCCGCCCGCCTGGAGAAGGAGCGCGAGGCGCAGGCCAAGGTGGCGGTCGCCGCCGAGCGCGCCCGGATCGCGCGCGAGCTGCACGACGTCGTCGCGCACAACGTGTCGGTGATGGTGGTCCAGGCCGATGGCGCCGCCTACGTCCTCGACGCGGCCCCCGACCAGGCGAAGAAGGCCCTGGAGACGATCTCCTCCACCGGCCGCCAGGCCCTCGCCGAGATGCGCCGCCTGCTCGGCGTGCTGCGCACCGGCGAGCACCAGGAGAGCGGCGAGTACGTCCCGCAGCCGGACGTCGAGCAGATCGACGACCTCATCGAGCAGTGCCGCAGGTCCGGCCTGCCCGTCGACTTCAAGGTCGAGGGCACCCCGCGCCCGCTGCCCAGCGGGGTGGAGCTGACCGCGTACCGCATCGTGCAGGAGGCGCTCACCAACACGCGCAAGCACGGCGGGCCCAACACGGGTGCGAGCGTGCGGCTGGTCTACTTCGACGACGGGCTCGGTCTGCTCGTCGAGGACGACGGCAAGGGAGCCCCGCACGAGCTGTACGAGGAAGGCGGAGCCGATGGTCAGGGGCACGGTCTGATCGGCATGCGCGAGCGGGTCGGCATGGTCGGCGGCACCCTGGACGCGGGCCCGCGCCCGGGCGGAGGATTCCGCATCAGCGCGCTGCTCCCGCTGAAACCGGCGCACTGACGCCTCCGCACGCCCCCTGTTGACACCTGTAACACCCTTGCCGACGGCAACCGAAGCCGGCAGAGACGGCAACCGAAGAGACGGAAGAGGACCCGATGGCGATCCGCGTGATGCTCGTCGACGACCAGGTGCTGCTGCGCACCGGGTTCCGGATGGTGCTCGCCGCCCAGCCGGACATGGAGGTCGTCGCGGAGGCGGGCGACGGCGTCGAGGCCCTTCAGGTGGTGCGCTCCACCGCCGTCGACGTCGTCCTGATGGACGTCCGCATGCCGAAGCTGGACGGCGTGGAGGCCACCCGTCGGATCTGCGCCGAGCCCAACCCGCCGAAGGTGCTGATCCTGACCACCTTCGACCTGGACGAGTACGCCTTCTCCGGACTGAAGGCAGGCGCCTCCGGCTTCATGCTCAAGGACGTGCCGCCCGGCGAGCTGCTGGCGGCCATCCGCGCCGTGCACAGCGGCGACGCGGTGGTGGCGCCCTCCACCACGCGGCGCCTGCTGGACCGGTTCGCGCCGATGCTGCCCTCCGCCGGCAAGGAGCCCCAGCACAAGGAGCTGGAGCGGCTCACCGATCGGGAGCGCGAGGTCATGGTGCTGGTCGCGCAGGGCCTGTCGAACGGCGAGATCGCGGCCCGGCTGGTGCTGTCCGAGGCGACGGTGAAGACCCACGTGGGTCGCATCCTGACCAAGCTCGGCCTGCGCGACCGGGTGCAGGTCGTGGTGCTGGCGTACGAGACCGGGCTGGTGCGGGCCGGCGGTCACGGCTGACGCCGGACCACCGCGCTCCCGGTCCGCGGGCCTCGGCGGCTCAGCGCAGGACGCCCTCGATGAAGTCGCTGCCCAGGCGGGCCACCGCGGACAGGTCCAGCTGGTGCTGGACGTACCGGCCGCGGCGGCCGCTGGTGATCAGACCCGCCTTCTTCAGCACCGCCAGGTGCCGGGATATCTCGGGGGCGGACATGCCGTGCGCGTCCGCCAGCTCGCTGGTGGTGTGCTCGGCGCGGGCCAGATGGCGGCACAGCCGCATCCTCACCGGGTGGGCCAGCGCCTCCATGCGGCGCGTGAGCTGCTCGACGGAGGGCGCCTGCGGGCGGGGGCCGCTCGCGGGATAGGTGATCGTGGGCTGCCAGCCGTACCGGTGCAGGACCATCACGTGGGGCCAGCCGAGGCTGGTCGGCACCAGGACGAGGCCGCCGTCTCCGGTGGCCGTGTGGCCCACCAGGAGTTTGTCGACCGTGATGAGCCCGGCCCCCTCGTCCAGCGAGACGGCACCGGAGAGCGAGGCGAGGGCCTCGCCGAGGCCCTTGCGGCGCAGCAGTTCGGTCTTGTGCCGGGCGTCCGCCGCGAGTTGGGGCTGGAGCCGGGCCCAGGTGTCGGCGAAGAAGGCCTCGTCGCAGTCGAGCATGAGCTGCCGGAACCAGGCGCGGACGGCCGGCGGGTCCTCCAGGAGCCTGAGGGTGACCCGCTCCTGGACGGCACCGCGCGCGGCGGCCAGCTCCAGGGAGCGTCTGCGCAGCTCCGGGTCGTCGAGCGGGCCGGGCACGTCGGTGTCGTAGTAGCGCAGCTGGCAGGTGAACTCCAGGGCCGCGTGGACGAACTGCTCGTCCGTCAGCTCGTCCAGCTGGTCCAGTTCCTCGGCGAGGGTGGCGCCCGGTTGCGCGCGCCCGCCGGGGATCCCGGCGAACGGGGCGAAGACGTCGGAGAACGTCGTGCGCCACAGGAAGTCCGCCTCGCACAGCCGGTCGGCCAGGCCCGGGTCCAGCCGGGTCGACACCGCGGTCGCCCAGCCCTGCAGCTGAGGGTGGTGGCCGGGCTCGCTGAGCGCGTGCAGAGCCATTCCCAGCTCCGCCAGTGGTGAGGGCACGACGGAAATCCGCTCCGGCGGCAGTCCGGCGATGTCGATGGTCACGCTCATGCCCCCATGGTGCACCCGGCCACTGACAGCGGCCCGTGGATTGACGGCGGCCGTCAATCCACGGGACATCTGCTCTGAGCAGGAGCAATCTGAGAACACCGGGGCAGCCGCGGAGCCCGATCCATCACCGATCAGCCACGTCCCGAGAGGGCGATCCGCCATGAGCATCACCCAGCAGTACCAACTCGACGTCTACCGCGCCCGCCTGCACGGCGAGCCCGAACCGCCCGCGCCGGGCCTGCACGACGCCGACCTGTTGCGCGAGCTGCGCGACTACCGCCGCTTTCGCGCGGTCGTCGCCGAACGCCCCGCGCGCGGGCGGCTCCGCCAGGTCCTGCAACGCTGGCTGCGCCCCCGCGCGCTGTAGCGGGCACCGTTGCCGTGAGCCGGCATGATCGATCCCCGTCGGCCGGAGCCGGCCTGATCCGCCGGGCAGGCCTCAGTCCCTGCCGGGCAGTCGGCTCGCGAAGTCCGCGACGGCCGCCCGGACGTCGTCGGCCGTCCAGTCCAGGCCCGCGGAGCGGATGCCGACCTCGGTATACGCCAGGCCGGGCGCAGGGCCGTCCCAGCCGTTGGCGAAGAGCATCACCGACGTCTCCTCGGCCTGGCGCACCGCCGCCTCCGCCAGCACCTCGGGCTCGTACGGCAGCCAGACCTGGAACTCCTGGGTGTGCGGCACCTCGGGGTGCACGCGCGCCCACGGCAGCCCGGCCTCGGCGAACCCCTCGCGCAGCGCGGCGGCGACCACGCGCGCGTGGCGCACGTAATCGGGCAGCCGGGGCAGCTCCCGCTCCAGGCCGACGAGCGCGGACAGCACGGTCGGGAACTGCTGGAAGATCATGCCGCCGTAGCGGTGCCGCCAGGTCCGTGCCTCCTCGATCAGGGTCGTCGGGCCGGCCAGAGCGGCGCCGCCGAAGCCGCCGAGGGACTTGTAGAACGACACGTAGACGCTGTCCGCCAGGCCCGCGATCTCGTCCAGGGGGCGGTCGAGGTGGACGGTGCACTCCCACAGGCGTGCGCCGTCGAAGTGCACCACCGCGTCGCGCTCCCGCGCCGCCTCCACGACGTCGGTCAGCTCCTCCCAGGTGGGCAGCACGAAACCGGCGTCCCTCAGGGGAAGTTCCAGCATCAGCGCCCCGAAGGGTTCCGGGAAGTTGCGTATCTCGTCGGCCGTGGGCAGCCGGGGCTCGCCGGTCACCCGGACCGGACGCAGACCGCTGACCTGGCTGAACGCATGCCGTTCGTGCACCTCGGGGTGGGCCAGGGCGTGCAGGGCCACCGTGGGGTTGCCGGTGCGGGCCGCCCAGCAGCGCAGGGCCACCTGCTGGGCCATCGTGCCCGTCGGGAAGAACGCGGCGGCCTCGGTGCCGAGCAGAGCGGCGACCCGCTCCTCCAGGGCGGCCACGATCCGGTCGCCGTAGACGTCCGTCGGCTCGTCCAGGTCGTACACCTCGGGGGCCGCCTCCTGGAGCAGCGCAAGCCGTTCGCGGATCGTGCCCCGCCAGCCCGCGCGCGAAAGGGCCCGCCGCGCCTCCAGTTGGGCGGTCCTGCGCCGCTTGCGCAACAGCTCCGCCGCCGACCGTTCCCCGCCCTGCCCAGCTGTATCAGTCATGCCGTGGATCATGCCCCGCCCGCCTGCGCGCGGGCGCGGAATTTCCCTGCGGCGGGGGCGTGGCGAAACCCACAGCCTGTGGACAACCGGTCGCCGCCCGACCCGATAGCGTTAACATGACGAGAAATCGTCCGGTACCCAGAGCGGACTGGAACGGGAAGGCCGCTGTCGCGTGAGTACAGTCCACCAGCCAGATCTCAAGGACCGCCCCGCGCGGCTCACCGTCGGCGTCGTCGGCGCCGGACGCGTGGGCCCCGCCCTGGCCGCGTCCCTCCAGCTCGCCGGACACCGCCCGGTGGCCGTCTCCGGGGTCTCGGACGCCTCCCGCAGGCGTGCCGAGACGCTGCTCCCCGACGTGCCTCTGGTGCCGCCCGCCGAGGTCCTCCAGCGCGCAGACCTCGTCCTGCTCACCGTCCCCGACGACGCCCTGCCCGGCCTGGTCACCGGCCTCGCCGAGACCGGCGCCGTACGGCCGGGACAACTGCTCGTGCACACCTCCGGGCGGTACGGCGCGAAGGTGCTCGACCCCGCCACGCGCGCGGGCGCGCTGCCGCTGGCGCTGCACCCGGCGATGACCTTCACCGGCACCCCGGTGGACGTCCAGCGCCTGGCGGGCTGTTCCTTCGGCGTCACCGCGCCCGAGGAACTGCGCCTGGCCGCCGAGGCCCTGGTCATCGAGATGGGCGGCGAGCCCGAGTGGATCAGCGAGCAGAACCGCCCGCTGTACCACGCGGCCCTCGCCCTCGGAGCCAACCACCTGGTGACCCTGGTCGCCCAGTCCATGGAGCTGCTGCGCACGGCCGGCGTCGAGGCCCCCGACCGGATGCTCGGCCCGCTGCTCGGCGCCGCTCTGGACAACGCGCTGCGCTCCGGCGACGCGGCGCTCACCGGACCGGTCGCGCGCGGGGACGCCGGTACGGTCGCCGCGCACGTCACCGAGCTGCGCAGGCACGCCCCGCAGACCGTCGCCGGCTATCTGGCGATGGCCCGCGCGACCGCCGACCGGGCCCTCGCCCACGGCCTGCTGAAGCCGGAACTCGCCGAGGACCTGCTCGGCGTGCTGGCCGACGGAGCCACCGGCACGAACGGCATCAACGGTACGAACGGCACCGAGGGGAACGCCTGATGACCACCGCCCTGCTGAGCACCGCCGAAGAGCTGCACGCGCGCGTGCGCCACGGCCGCCGCGCCGTGGTGATGACCATGGGAGCCCTGCACGAGGGCCACGCCACGCTGATCCGCACCGCCCGCGAGATCGCCGGCCCGGGCGGCGAGGTCGTCGTCACCGTCTTCGTCAACCCGCTGCAGTTCGGCGCCGGCGAGGACCTGGACCGCTATCCGCGCACCCTCGAGGCCGACCTGAAGCTCGCCGAACAGGCGGGCGCCGACGTCGTGTTCGCGCCCTCCGTGGACGAGGTGTACCCGGGCGGCGAACCCCAGGTGCGGATCTCCGCGGGCCCCATGGGCGAGCGCCTGGAGGGCGCGGCACGGCCCGGGCACTTCGACGGCGTGCTCACCGTCGTCGCCAAGCTGCTGCACCTCAGCCGCCCCGACGTGGCCCTGTTCGGGCAGAAGGACGCCCAGCAACTGGCCCTGATCCGGCGCATGGCGCGGGACCTGAACTTCGGCATCGACATCGTCGCCGTACCGACCGTGCGCGAGGACGACGGGCTCGCCCTGTCCAGCCGAAACCGCTACCTCTCGCCGGAGGAGCGACGCACCGCGCTCGCCCTGTCCCACGCCCTGTTCGCCGGCGGCGACCGGCACGCCGCGCAGGAGGCGCTGCGCGCGCGGGCCCGCGAAGTGCCCTCCACGCACGCGCGCGCCGAGGCGCTGAGCGCCATAGGGGAGTCCCGCGCGGCGGCCGACGCGCACGCCGTGGCCACGGCCGTGCCCGGCGGCCCGGCGGCCGTACGCGCGGCCGCCCGCCAGGCACTGGACGAGGCCGCCCGCTTCGACCCGCCGCTCCGGCTGGACTACCTCGCTCTGGTGGACCCGTCCGACTTCACCGAGATCGGCGACGACTTCACCGGCGAGGCCGTCCTCGCCGTGGCCGCCCGGGTCGGCACCACCCGGCTGATCGACAACCTCCCTCTCACCTTCGGATCCCTCGGAGCCGCCTCGTGACCAGGACAGGCATACGACTGCACGCGCCCGCCCCCGGGTGGTCCATCTCCGCGGACGTGATCGTCGTCGGCTCCGGAGTGGCCGGCCTGACCGCCGCGCTGCGCTGCGAGGCCGCCGGCCTGACGACGGTCGTCGTCACCAAGGCCCGCCTGGACGACGGCTCCACACGCTGGGCGCAGGGCGGCATCGCGGCCGCCCTCGGCGAGGGCGACACCCCGGAGCAGCACCTCGAGGACACCCTGGTGGCGGGTGCGGGCCTGTGCGACGAGGACGCCGTACGGATCCTCGTCACCGAGGGTCCGGACGCCGTACGGCGGCTGATCTCCACCGGCGCCCACTTCGACACCGACGAGGAGGGCGACATCCAGCTCACCCGCGAGGGCGGCCACCACCGGCGCCGTATCGCGCACGCGGGCGGGGACGCGACCGGCGCGGAGATCTCCCGGGCCCTCGTGGAGGCCGCACGCGCGCGTGGGGTGCGCATGATCGAGAACGCGCTGGTCCTGGACCTGCTCACGGACGCCGACGGCAGCACCG
Organism: Streptomyces sp. NPDC005728; assembly: GCF_040630895.1. Lineage (NCBI taxonomy): Bacteria > Bacillati > Actinomycetota > Actinomycetes > Kitasatosporales > Streptomycetaceae > Streptomyces > Streptomyces sp. NPDC005728. The sequence continues at coordinate 38,190 of NZ_JBEXYL010000010.1, read as the reverse complement.
CGGGCGTCACCCTGCACGTGATGGGCGAGGGCCAGCACGACGGCGTGGGCGCCGTGCACGCCCCCACGGTCGTCCTCGCGACCGGCGGCATGGGCCAGGTGTTCTCCGCGACCACCAACCCGTCCGTGTCGACCGGCGACGGCGTGGCGCTGGCGCTGCGTGCGGGCGCGGAGGTCAGCGACCTCGAGTTCGTGCAGTTCCACCCGACCGTGCTCTTCCTCGGCGCGGACGCCGAGGGCCAGCAGCCGCTCGTCTCCGAGGCGGTGCGCGGCGAGGGCGCCCACCTGGTCGACGGGGACGGCGTGCGCTTCATGGTCGGGCAGCACGAGCTGGCCGAGCTGGCGCCCCGGGACATCGTCGCCAAGGGCATCATGCGGCGGATGCAGGAGCAGGACGCCGAGCACATGTTCCTCGACGCCCGGCACTTCGGCGCCGACATGTGGGAGCACCGCTTCCCGACCATCCTGGCCGCCTGCCGCGCCAACGGCATCGACCCGGTCACCGGGCCCATCCCGATCGCCCCGGCCGCCCACTACGCCTCCGGCGGCGTGCGCACCGACGCGCGCGGACGTACGACCGTCCCCGGCCTGTACGCGTGCGGCGAGGTCGCCTGCACCGGCGTGCACGGCGCCAACCGGCTCGCCTCCAACTCCCTCCTCGAAGGCCTGGTCTACGCCGAGCGCATCGCCGCGGACATCGTGGCGGCCCATGCCGGAGACGGCCTCCACGCGCGCGTGCCCGAGCCGGTCCCGCACCCCGAGAAGCCGGCGTACCCGCTGCTCGTCCCGGAGGCCCGGTTCGCCGTCCAGCGGATCATGACCGAGGGTGCGGGCGTGCTCCGCTCGGCGGACTCCCTGGAGAAGGCCGCGGACCAGCTCCAGCGGCTGCACAGCGAGGCCCGCGACGCCCTGGAGGAAAACGGCAAGACCGCCGAGCCGGGCGTCGACACCTGGGAGGCCACCAACCTCCTGTGCGTGGCCCGCGTCCTGGTCGCCGCCGCCCGGCTGCGCGAGGAGACCCGCGGTTGCCACTGGCGCGAGGACCGCGCCGAGCGCGACGACACGAACTGGCGGCGTCACATCGTCGTACGGCTCAATCCCGACCGGTCGCTGGCCGTACGGACCACGGACACCGCAGACTTCCCCCCGACCCGGCCTTCCCGCCACCACCAGCGCCCCCAGGAGCAGTGAACACGTGAGCACCGACGACCTTCCCCTCGCCCCGACCGGCGGCTGCGGTGACGGCTGCGCCTGCGGCGCCGAGGGTGACGAGGAGTACCTGGAGAGCGGGCTCGACCCCGCGCTCGCCGAGCTGCTGGCCGCTGCCGGGCTCGACCCCATCGAGGTCGAGGACGTCGCCAATGTCGCCATCCAGGAAGACCTGGACGGCGGCGTGGACGTGACGACCGTCGCGACCATCCCCGAGGACGCCGTGGCCACCGGCGACTTCACCGCGCGTGAGGCCGGTGTGGTGGCGGGCCTGCGGGTGGCCGAGGCCGTGCTCTCCGTGGTCTGCACGGACGAGTTCGAGGTCGAGCGGCACGTCGAGGACGGCGACCGCGTCGAGGCCGGGCAGAAGCTGCTGTCGGTCACCACGCGCACGCGTGACCTGCTCACCGCCGAGCGCAGCGCCCTCAACCTCATGTGCCGCCTGTCCGGCATCGCGACCGCCACGCGCGCGTGGTCGGACGTGCTGGAAGGCACCGAGACACGGGTGCGGGACACCCGCAAGACCACGCCGGGGCTGCGCTCCCTGGAGAAGTTCGCGGTGCGCTGCGGCGGCGGCGTCAACCACCGCATGTCGCTCTCCGACGCGGCCCTGGTGAAGGACAACCATGTGGTGGCCGCCGGTGGCGTCGCGCAGGCCTTCAAGGCCGTACGGGAGGCCTTCCCGGAGGTGCCGATCGAGGTCGAGGTCGACACCCTGCACCAGCTGCGCGAGGTCGTCGACGCGGGCGCCGACCTGATCCTGCTGGACAACTTCACGCCCGGGGAGTGCGCGGAGGCCGTCGGGATCGTCGGCGGGCGGGCCCTGCTGGAGGCCTCCGGGCGGCTCACGCTCGACATCGCGCGCGCGTACGCCGACACCGGCGTGGACTACCTGGCCGTCGGCGCCCTCACCCACTCCTCGCCGATCCTCGACATCGGCCTGGACCTGCGCGAGGCGGAGTAACGGCCATGCTGCTCACGATCGACGTCGGTAACACGCACACCGTGCTCGGCCTGTTCGACGGCGAGGACATCGTCGAGCACTGGCGCATCTCCACGGACGCGCGCCGCACGGCGGACGAGCTGGCGGTGCTGCTCCAGGGCCTGATGGGCATGCACCCGCTGCTCGGCGAGGAGCTGGGCGACGGCATCGACGGCATCGCGATCTGCGCGACCGTGCCGTCGGTGCTGCACGAGCTGCGCGAGGTCACCCGGCGTTACTACGGCGACGTGCCCGCGGTGCTGGTCGAGCCCGGTGTGAAGACCGGCGTGCCGATCCAGTTCGACAACCCCAAGGAGGTCGGCGCCGACCGCATCATCAACGCGGTCGCGGCGAACGAGCTGTACGGCGGTCCGGCGATCGTCGTCGACTTCGGCACGGCGACCACGTTCGACGCGCTCTCCGCGCGCGGGGAGTACGTCGGCGGGGTCATCGCCCCCGGCATCGAGATCTCGGTCGAGGCCCTCGGAATCAGGGCCGCGCAGCTGCGGAAGATCGAGGTGGCCCGGCCCCGGAACGTGATCGGTAAGAACACCGTCGAGGCCATGCAGTCGGGCGTCGTGTACGGCTTCGCCGGGCAGGTCGACGGAGTGGTGAACCGGATGGCCCGGGAGCTGGCCGACGACCCCGACGACGTCACGGTGATCGCCACGGGCGGCCTTGCGCCGGTGGTGCTGGGCGAGTCCTCGGTGATCGACGAGCACCAGCCGTGGCTGACCCTGATCGGTCTGCGCCTGGTGTACGAGCGCAACGTGTCGCGGATGTGAGGACCGGCGCCCGCACCGGGCGCCGGTGAGCGCGGTCCACGCGCGCGTGACCCCGGTCGGGGGAAACCTGGCAGCGACACGCGCCGACATCCCATTCCGATTCGTCGCTTTTGTCTGATTAGCGGTAGCGTCGCCGCATGCCCACGCCATACGGATCCCGCGGCGGCATGGCGTTCGGCGCGGAGGAGCTGCGTGTGCTCCGCCGCGCTCTCGCCCTCGCCCTTCACCCCGGCCGAGCGTCCGCCGAGGACGTCAAGGACTGCTATCGCCTCGCCGAGACCCTCGACGAGGCGATGCGCGAGGGGGCCCGACTGCGCGCCTTCCTGGTGGCCGACCTCGGCCGGTACCGCGCCGCCCTGCCGGGTACCGCCGCCGGCTACCTCGCGCTCCTCGAGGAGGCGCTGGGCGCCGGGCACCGGCCGACGCCGGACGACCTCGCCGCGCTCAGGGCGCTGCGCGGCAACCCCGTGGCGGCCGCCCTGCTGGACCGCTGCCAGGCGCTCGCCGAGCAGGACGTGAGGGCGCGCTTCGCCCAGGGCGCCCGCAAGGTCCCCGCCCCCGCCGTACCCCCCTGCAGGACGCGCCTGCTGGCCCTTCCCGGCGGTGCGGACGGGTCCCCGGCCGCTCAGGCCGCGGACCCGGAGAAACCCGCTCAGAAGCCCGCTCAGAAGCCCGGCCAGGTCCCTCCTGGACGTCCCGCCGAGCGCCCGGCCGACGAGCCGGCCGCCCCGAAGCGCCCCATCCCCACGCCGGGTGAGGTCTTCCCCCGGCGCAAGCCGCCCGAGCCGCCGGCCGCCCCGGCGGAGCCGGCCGGGTCGCGGCAGCTCGCCGCCGGCTGACGGGCCGGATCGCCCACCCCGCCCGATTCGCCCCGGCCCGCGTGGCTACCCTGGAGCCATGGACTACGTCTCCGCACTCGTGCCTCCGGTCGTCATGGCCGTGTTCTTCATCGGTGTGGTCAGGGTGATCGTGAAGACCCAGGGCGGGGCTGCGAAGGCCAAGGAGGACGCGGCCGTGGATGCCGCCCTCGCGCGCGCCGAGGGCGCACGACAGGCCTCCGCAGGCGGCGACGCCTGAACGGCGACGCCTGAACCGTACGGCGTACGACTCCTCGCACCCGGGGCCCCTGCATCGCGGTGCTTTCCGAGTCGTGCGCCCTTTTTGTTCGCTTTTGTAGCCTAAGTGCCCGTCCGGCACGCCAATGCCGGGATCTCCCACTATTGTTCTGAGCTGTGCCTCGCCCATTGGGAGAACTCGAAGACGCGGTCATGACGCGGGTGTGGAAGTGGAACCGCCCGGTGACCGTTCGAGAAGTCCTGGAAGACCTGCAGCAGGAGCGGTCCATCGCGTACACCACCGTGATGACCGTTCTGGACAATCTCCATCAGAAGGGCTGGGTACGCCGAGAGGCCGAAGGCCGTGCCTATCGATATGAGGCCGTCTCGACGCGGGCCGCGTACGCCGCCGCCCTGATGAACGACGCCTGGTCGCAGAGTGACAACCCGGCCGCCGCTCTCGTCGCCTTCTTCGGGATGATGAGCGAGGAACAGCGCCAGGCCCTCCGGGACGCCGTACGCATCGTCCAGGGTCCGGAAACCCAGGAAGCCCCGCAAGCCCCGCAAGAGGAGAACCCCGGCGCGGCGGGGGAGAGCGCCGGGCGATAGCGTCCGCTCATGTCAGCAGAGCGTCCCGAAGCGACCGCAAAAGCCATCACCGTCCGGCGGGCCCGGACCAGCGATGTCCCGGCCGTGCGCCGCCTCCTCGACGCCTACGTCCGCGACCGCATCCTGCTCGACAAAGCCACGGTCACGCTTTACGAGGACATCCAGGAGTTCTGGGTCGCAGAACGCGACGACAACGCCGAGGTGGTCGGCTGCGGCGCGCTGCACGTCATGTGGGAAGACCTCGCGGAAGTCCGCACTCTCGCGGTGAAGCCCGGCCTCAAGGGCGCAGGCGTGGGGCATCGGGTGCTGGAGAAGTTGCTGCAGACCGCGCGCTGGCTCGGCGTTCGCCGCGTTTTCTGTCTGACCTTCGAAGTGGACTTCTTCGGGAAGCACGGGTTCGTCGAGATCGGGGAGACGCCGGTCGACACCGATGTGTACACGGAGCTGTTGCGTTCCTATGACGAGGGCGTCGCGGAGTTCCTCGGTCTCGAACGAGTGAAACCGAACACCTTGGGCAACAGCCGGATGCTTCTGCATCTGTGATCGTCATTGCCCGGTTCCCTATGTCCGAAACGCGCATGTTTCCGGACGGGGGCGGCCCCCCGGGTCTCTCCCGGGGGTTTGTGTTTTTCCGGCAAAAGCGGTTTGCTTTCCGACGTACTGCAGTACTGCATATAACAGGGGCGGCGAAACGGCGGACGCCGCACACCCCCTGACCCTCACGTTATCGATGAAAGGAAATCCGGTGGCACAGAAGGTTCAGGTCCTTCTTGTCGACGACCTCGACGGCGGCGAGGCGGACGAGACCGTGACGTTCGCGTTGGACGGCAAGACGTACGAGATCGATCTCACGACCACCAATGCGGACAAGCTCCGCGGCCTTCTCGACCCCTATGTGAAGGGTGGTCGTCGTACCGGAGGCCGTGCGTCTGGTGGACGTGGAAAGGCGCGTGCCGCTTCCGGTGGCAGCCAGGACACCGCGCAGATCCGCGCGTGGGCGAAGGACAACGGCTTCGAGGTCAACGACCGCGGCCGCGTTCCCGCGTCCATTCGCGAGGCCTACGAGAAGGCCAACGGCTGATTTCGCCGGAAGGCGGGCGGCCGGGCGCTCGCGCGCCGCAGCCGGACCCGGTGGCACTGCGCTGCCACCGTGTCCACCACTCGTACGAGATCGGGGGCGCCGTTCAGGCCCCCCATGGCCGGCAGAGCCGGCAGCGAGGCCTCGGCCTCGCCCCCCGGCCCGGGGGGCCGCAGCCATACGGCGGCCCCCTGCACGGGACCGGCGGGCAGCCGGTCGCCGAGAAGCGGCCGAGCTCCGCCACGGGCCCGTTCGGGCGGAACCGGCGCCTCCATCAGGCCGTCCGCGCCCAGGGCCCGCAGGTCCAGTGCCAGCGGCCCCCATTCCAGCCAGTCCAGCAGCTCCGGCAGTTCCTCCGTGCTGCCCGCGGCCACCAGCAGCCGCATCCGGTCCCCCCGCAGGGCCACCGGAGAGCCCGGCGCGAGGTGCCTGAGCGCCGCGGCGCCCGCCTCGGCCGGCACGTCCAGAACATCGAACCGCAGCCCCGTGACCAGCCGCAAAGGCCGTCCGGGCACTGTCGGCCAGCCCAGATCGTTCTCGTACCAGTCCCGGGCCCGGGCGTCCGGGCCGGCCGGGCAGTCCGGAGGTCCGGCGGCGTTCGAGTCGAAGGGACGGCGAGGAAGGGGGACAGTGGAGGTCGGGACCGAGCCAGCCATGCCAAGTGCAACAGCCGAACCGGAGCGCGAGTTACGCTGGGTGTTCTGTCGATTGCGCAGAGTGCCTGAAAAGGGAGCGCGTGGGGGTTCGGAGAGGCGCAAGGTTGTTCGCCCATAGCGGAGTGAACCGGTGCGCGCGGCATGGAGTGTCAGTCCCTGCGGGTAAGACATGCCTAGTGGGAGGGGGCGACGCGCAGAAAGGGCCGTCTCACGTTCGCCATCGGCGTAGTGGCGAGTGGGGTAACTGCCTGGCCTGCGGGAACATCGTCTCGCACCATCGGGTTGGAGCAGATGTCGGCGTTCGGGGTCAGGAGGCCAAGGACGGTGTCGGCAGTTGGAATGAGCGGTCCCCGCTTGCGGGACTAAGCTGCGGAAGGACAGGGAGGGGAAGTTCCCCCCACTGCCTGACCGCTCTGAGGAGCGATTAACGATGTTCGAGAGGTTCACCGACCGCGCGCGGCGGGTTGTCGTCCTGGCTCAGGAAGAAGCCCGGATGCTCAACCACAACTACATCGGCACCGAGCACATCCTCCTGGGTCTCATCCACGAGGGCGAAGGTGTCGCCGCTAAGGCCCTGGAGAGCCTCGGCATTTCGCTTGAGGCGGTCCGCCAGCAGGTGGAGGAGATCATCGGCCAGGGCCAGCAGGCCCCGTCCGGCCACATCCCCTTCACCCCCCGTGCCAAGAAGGTCCTGGAGCTGTCGCTCCGCGAGGCTCTTCAGCTGGGCCACAACTACATCGGCACGGAGCACATCCTGCTCGGCCTGATTCGTGAGGGCGAGGGCGTCGCCGCCCAGGTCCTGGTCAAGCTGGGCGCAGACCTCAACCGGGTGCGGCAGCAGGTCATCCAGCTGCTCTCCGGTTACCAGGGCAAGGAGACCGCCACCGCCGGCGGCCCGGCCGAGGGCACGCCCTCGACCTCCCTCGTCCTGGACCAGTTCGGCCGGAACCTCACCCAGGCCGCTCGTGAGTCCAAGCTCGACCCGGTCATCGGGCGCGAGAAGGAGATCGAGCGGGTCATGCAGGTGCTGTCCCGCCGTACGAAGAACAACCCGGTCCTGATCGGTGAGCCCGGCGTCGGCAAGACCGCCGTCGTCGAGGGTCTCGCCCAGGCCATCGTCAAGGGTGAGGTGCCCGAGACGCTCAAGGACAAGCACCTCTACACGCTGGACCTCGGCGCCCTGGTCGCCGGCTCCCGCTACCGCGGTGACTTCGAGGAGCGCCTGAAGAAGGTGCTCAAGGAGATCCGCACCCGCGGCGACATCATCCTGTTCATCGACGAGCTGCACACGCTGGTCGGTGCGGGTGCCGCCGAGGGCGCCATCGACGCCGCTTCGATCCTGAAGCCGATGCTGGCCCGCGGTGAGCTGCAGACCATCGGTGCGACGACGCTGGACGAGTACCGCAAGCACCTGGAGAAGGACGCGGCCCTCGAGCGCCGCTTCCAGCCCATCCAGGTCGCCGAGCCGTCCCTGCCGCACACGATCGAGATCCTCAAGGGTCTGCGTGACCGGTACGAGGCCCACCACCGCGTCTCCATCACGGACGAGGCCCTGGTCCAGGCGGCCACTCTGGCCGACCGCTACATCTCGGACCGCTTCCTGCCGGACAAGGCGATCGACCTGATCGACGAGGCCGGTTCCCGGATGCGTATCCGCCGGATGACCGCGCCGCCGGACCTGCGCGAGTTCGACGAGAAGATCGCCGCCGTCCGCCGGGACAAGGAGTCCGCGATCGACTCGCAGGACTTCGAGAAGGCCGCCTCCCTGCGCGACAAGGAGAAGCAGCTCCTGGCCGGCAAGGCGAAGCGGGAGAAGGAGTGGAAGGCCGGCGACATGGACGTCGTCGCCGAGGTCGACGGCGAGCTGATCGCCGAGGTCCTCGCCACGGCCACCGGCATCCCGGTCTTCAAGCTGACCGAGGAGGAGTCCAGCCGCCTGCTCCGCATGGAGGACGAGCTCCACAAGCGGGTCATCGGCCAGGTCGACGCCGTCAAGGCGCTGTCGAAGGCGATCCGCCGTACGCGTGCCGGTCTGAAGGACCCGAAGCGTCCGGGTGGTTCGTTCATCTTCGCCGGCCCGTCCGGTGTCGGTAAGACCGAGCTGTCCAAGGCGCTCGCCGAGTTCCTCTTCGGCGACGAGGACGCGCTGATCTCCCTCGACATGTCGGAGTTCAGCGAGAAGCACACGGTCTCGCGTCTCTTCGGTTCGCCCCCCGGCTACGTGGGCTACGAAGAGGGCGGCCAGCTGACCGAGAAGGTCCGCCGCAAGCCGTTCTCCGTCGTCCTGTTCGACGAGGTCGAGAAGGCCCACCCGGACATCTTCAACTCGCTGCTGCAGATCCTGGAGGACGGTCGCCTGACCGACTCCCAGGGCCGGGTCGTGGACTTCAAGAACACGGTCATCATCATGACGACCAACCTCGGCACGCGGGACATCTCCAAGGGCTTCAACCTGGGCTTCGCGGCCACGGGTGACACGAAGTCGAACTACGAGCGCATGAAGAACAAGGTCTCGGACGAGCTCAAGCAGCACTTCCGCCCCGAGTTCCTCAACCGCGTCGACGACGTGGTCGTCTTCCCGCAGCTGACCCAGGAGGACATCCTGCGGATCGTCGACCTGATGGTCGGCAAGGTGGACGAGCGCCTGAAGGACCGGGACATGGGCATCGAGCTGTCCCAGTCCGCCAAGGAGCTGCTGTCCAAGAAGGGTTACGACCCGGTGCTGGGCGCGCGTCCGCTGCGTCGCACGATCCAGCGCGAGATCGAGGACACGCTCTCGGAGAAGATCCTCTTCGGCGAGCTGCGCCCCGGTCACATCGTGGTCGTGGACACCGAGGGCGAGGGCGACGCCGTCACCTTCACCTTCCGGGGTGAGGAGAAGTCGGCGCTGCCGGACGTCCCGCCGATCGAGCAGGCGGCCGGCGGTGCCGGGCCGAACCTGAGCAAGGACGCGTAAGCGTCACGGTCGACGAAAAGGGGCCGGTGCTTTCGAGCACCGGCCCCTTTCGCATGCGCTCTCGCGAGCGCCGAACTCAAGGGTTACGACAACTGCCCGTTGTAGTCCGGCAGTTTGAACGTCTTCTCGGCGTGGCCGCCCGACAGGTCGGTGGCGCTGTTGCCGACGTTCGCGATGATCGTGTAGCCCTTGTTCTCGATGTCGACGCGCTGGGCGGTCTTGTAGGCGGCGACATCCTTGAAGAGGTCGAACAGGCCTCGGACGTAGAGGCCGGAGACGTCGTAGCCGTCGTGCTCGAGGTTGTACTCGGTGGGCCAGTAGATGATGCCCGGACGCGCCGTGACGAAGAACAGCGAGACGCCGTGCTCCTGGGCGTACTCGGCGACGTCCAGCACCGGCTGGTTGGCCGGCTGCGGGTAGCTGAAGCCGAAGTCGGTCTCCAGCGTGGTGTTGTCGATGTCGAAGACGATCGCCTGCTTCTCGCCGGGCTTGGCGGCGGCGATGCGGGCCTTCAGGTACGGCAGGGCCTGGCCCATCACCGACTGGCAGTCCTTCTGCCAGGTGGCGTAGTCGACCTTGGCGGCGGCCGTGGCGGAGGTGCTGCTCGCGGTCGCGTCCGCGGCCTCGGCGGGAGCGGCCAGTGCGGTGAGCGCGGCCACGGCGACGGCGGTGGCGGCTGTCCGGCGCGCCCAGGGGCGTCTGGTCATCGGTGGGGGTCCTCTCACGTCCGTACGCTGCACGGCCTGAACGGTGAACTGTCAGGGGCATGATCTTTGGTGAGGATGGCGCGTGGGGAACCGTAGGGTTACCGATGGGTAGGTGCCTAGAGGCGTGCGTCACATTTCTCTGGTCGGCTGTTTAGTGGGCCGGTGATATGGCGCACAGGCGATATGTCCGTTACTAGCCACGATAGTGGGATTCTATATAGGGACAAAAGGGAACGTCCACCCCAGACCGTGCGTGAAATGCCGACGTCGTCGGGGTGATGTCCGGGGTGGGAGATGTGTCAAGGAATGGGCGATTTTTTGGCTATCCACTACCTGGCGCCGTAGATGGGGGGCATTGAGCGTGAATGGGGTCGGGGGTTACCAATGAATGGCCCGTCCGGCGAACGTCAGTGCGCCGGGTGGTGATTCTGTCCCCGAGCCCACGAGGTCTCCATGTTCCAGCGCTTCACGTCCCGTTCTGCCCGCACGTCCTCGCTCCGCACCCGCGTAACCGTCCTGGCCGCCGGAGTGGGCGCCGCGGCCGTGCTGGGGTCCGGGGTCGCGAGCGCCGCCGCGCCGTCGGCCGCCTCCTGGGTCGACCCGGTGAAGACGTACACGCTCTCTGCCGGCTTCGCGCAGGCCGGCAGCCACTGGGTCGCCAAGCACAGCGGTCAGGACTTCGCCGTGCCGACCGGTACCGACGTCGTCGCCGCGCACGGCGGCACCGTCGTCAAGGCCGGCCCCAACGGCGCCGGTGACGGCCCCGCGTACGGCAACGCCGTCGTCATCAAGCACGGCAGCGGCACCTACTCGCAGTACGCGCACCTGTCCCGGGTCGACGTCAAGATCGGTCAGGTCGTCAAGACCGGCCAGCACATAGCCCTTTCGGGCAGCACCGGTAACTCGACCGGCCCGCACCTGCACTTCGAGATCCGTACGACCCCGAACTACGGCTCCGGAATCGACCCGGTCTCCTTCCTGCGCGCCGAGGGCGTGAAGGTCTGAGCCCGGACAGGCTCTAGTCCTCCGTGCGGGAGCCCTTGTGCCCCTGCGTGACGAGGTCCACGGCGACTTCGAGAACGGCCGCGCGCTTCTTCTCGGGGTCGCCTTCCAGGTCCTGCATCACGAACATCCCGGCGTGCAGCGTGAAGAGCGCGCTGATGGAGCGGACCTGGTCGACCAGGGGGGCGTCGCGGTCGATGATGATGTCCCTGAGGCCGGTCATCCGGTCCTTGAAGGACTCGCCGATGCGCAGTTCCCGTACCGTCGCCTGGTTCTCCTGCATGAACCGGAAGAGCGGTTCCGCGCCGGCCAGGGCCTGGCTGTAGCGCCGTACGATCTCCTGCTTGGTCTCCAGGGTGTGCGGCTGGCTCCGACCCCACTCGATCAGGTCCTCGATCGGTTGCGTCAGGTCCTCGAAGAGGCTGACGATGATCTCTTCCTTCGTCTTGAAGTGGTAGTACAGGGCCGCCTTCGTGACGTCGAGACGCTCGGCGATCTCGCGCAGAGAGGTCTTCTCGTAGCCCTGCTCCGCGAAGAGTTCGAGCGCGACGTCCTGGATGCGCTGGCGGGTGTTTCCGCGGCGCTGCTGCTTCGTGCCGTCCATGGTGACGCCCATCCTCGTACTCCTCGCGCTCCCGCGGAAACTTACTTGACGCCCGGCTAGTTACAGGTCTACCTTCACAGTGTAGTGATAACTAGCCGGGCGGCAAGTAAGTTGATGCCGTAAGGGGGAGTGGAAGATGGCGGACACGGAAGCTGCCGTGGCGGCCCAGGGGATACCGGACCAGCCGGAGAAACAACCGAAGAGCGTGCGGGTGGTCCTGCTCGCGCTCATGATCGCGATGATGCTCGCGATGCTCGACAACATGATCGTGGGTACGGCGATGCCGACGATCGTGGGCGATCTGGGCGGCCTGGAACACCTGTCCTGGGTGGTGACCGGGTACACCCTGGCGACCGCGGCCTCGACCCCGGTCTGGGGCAAGATCGGCGACATGTACGGCCGCAAGGGCGCCTTCCTCAGTTCGATCGTGATCTTCCTGATCGGCTCCGCGCTGAGCGGCATGGCCCAGGACATGGGCCAGCTGATCGGGTTCCGGGCCGTTCAGGGACTCGGAGCCGGCGGTCTGATGGTCGGTGTCATGGCGATCATCGGCGACCTCATCCCGCCGCGGGAGCGCGGCAAGTACCAGGGCATGATGGCCGGCGTCATGGCGCTGGCGATGATCGGCGGCCCGCTGGTCGGTGGCACCATCACCGACAACTGGGGCTGGCGCTGGGCCTTCTACATCAACCTGCCGCTCGGTGCCGTGGCGCTGGCGCTGGTCTCCGCCGTGCTGCACCTGCCGAAGAAGCGGGCCAAGGCGGGCATCGACTACCTCGGCGTCGTCCTGCTGACCGTCGGCATCACCTCCATCGTCCTGGTCACCACCTGGGGCGGCAGCGAGTACGCCTGGACGTCCGCGCGGATCATGGAGCTGATCGGCATCGGCGTGGCCGCGCTGGTCGGGTTCGTGTTCTGGCAGACCAAGGCCTCCGAGCCGGTGCTGCCCCTGCACATCTTCCGCAGCCGCAACTTCACGCTGATGTCCATCATCGGCTTCATCACCGGCTTCGTGATGTTCGGCGCCACGCTCTTCCTGCCGCTGTACCAGCAGTCGGTGCAGGGTGCCTCCGCGACCAACTCGGGCCTGCTGCTCCTGCCGATGCTCGGCGCGATGCTGGTGACCTCGATGATCGCCGGCCGGGTCACCACCAACAGCGGCCGCTACAAGGTCTTCCCGATCGTCGGCGGTGTGCTGATGATCGTCGGTCTGTACCTGCTGTCGCTGATGGACACCGACACCACGCGGCTGACCTCCGGCATCTACATGGCCGTGCTCGGCGCCGGCATGGGCTGCCTGATGCAGATCACCATGCTGGTCGCGCAGAACAGCGTGCAGATGAAGGACATGGGCGTGGCGTCCTCGTCCGCCACCCTGTTCCGTACGCTCGGCTCCTCCTTCGGTGTGGCCATCATGGGCGCGCTCTTCAACCACCGGATCCAGGACGTCATGGCCGAGCGGGCCGGTGCGCTGGGCTCGAAGATCACCGAGCGGTCGGCCCAGCTGGACGCGGCGAGCCTGGCCAAGCTGCCGGCGCAGGCGCGGGAGGCCTATCAGCACGCGGTGTCCGCGGGTACGCACTCGGCGTTCCTGCTGGGCGCGGTGATCGCGGTGCTCGTGCTGATCGCGGCGGTGTTCGTGAAGGAGGTGCCGCTGAAGGGCGGTGCGCAGAAGCCCTCGGCGGAGAGCGCGGATGCCGCTCCGGCGCCGATGATCGAGGCCGTCTGAGCACGTCCCCGAGCTGAAGGCCCCCCGGCTGGTGTCCGCCCCGGGGGGCCTGCCCCTTTCCGGGCCCGAAATTTCTGGGCCCGAACCGGCGCGGCTCTCGCGGTCCCGGCTGATCGCCGTCGTGGTTCTTCGTTGCCGGACTTCTTGAACGACGGGGCCCGAGCCTCAGCGGCTGTTCCGGCCGGAGCCCCCGGACGGCGGCAGCATCGTCCGGCCGGAGCCCCCGGACGGCGGCAGCATCGGATAGCTGCCGGTGTTCGTGGGGGCGTGTTCCGGGAGCCAGAGGACGGCGACCGCGCCCTCCGCGGGGACGTGGTCGGGGGCGCCGGCGGGGCGCACGTTGCGGAAGGTCAGGCGGGCGCCCAGCACCCGGGCCTGGCCGGCCGCGATGGTCAGGCCCAGGCCGTGGCCCTTGCCCGCGCGGTCCATGCTGCCGGTGCGGAAGCGGCTCGGGCCCTCGGCGAGCAGTGCCTCGGGGAAGCCGGGGCCGTGGTCGCGGACCCGGATGACCCGGCCCTCGACCGTGACCTCGATCGGCGGCTTGCCGTGCCGTGCGGCGTTGGCGAGCAGGTTGAACAGCACCCGCTCCAGGCGGCGCGGGTCGGTGGTGACCTCCGACTCGTGCACCACCCGTACGGCGACCTGCGGGTCCTTGACGGCCACGCGCCGGGCCACGAACTCGCCCAGCATGATGTCCTGCAGCTCGGCCCGCTCGGAGGCGCTGTCGAGCCGGGCCACCTCCAGGACGTCCTCGACGAGGGTGCGCATGGCCTTCGCGCGGTCCAGGACCAGTTCGGTGGGGCGGCCGGGCGGCAGCAGTTCGGCGGCGGTGAGCAGGCCGGTCACCGGGGTGCGCAGCTCGTGCGCGATGTCGGCGGTGACCCGCCGCTCGGCCTCCAGGCGCTGTCGCAGCGCGTCCGCCATGGCGTCCACCGCGCGCGCGAGATCGTCGGTCTCGTCCCGTACGACCCCGCCGATGGCCTCCCGCACCCGTACGTCGGTCTCGCCGTTGGCGACCTGGCCCGCGGCGGCCGCCGCCTTGCGCAGCCGCCCCGACAGCTGCCCGCCGATCAGCACGCCGAGCGCGCTGCCGCCGAACACGACCGCGATGGACCCTATGATCAAGGCCTGGTCGAGGTCCTTCATCACGTCCGTGGAACGGTCCGGGAAGTGGCTGTGCATGGACAGCACGTGCCCGTCCTTGAGCGGTACGGCCGCCCAGATGTCCGGCACACCCCCGCCGTGATCGCTGACGTAGGTGGCCCGGCGGCCCTCCTCGACCTTCTCCCGCAGCGCGGGCGGCAGCTCGGGGTCGTCGATCTTGACGCTGGGGAAGTTCGGTCGCCCGGACAGTTCGTAGTTGCGCTGGGCGATCTGGACGCGCTCGTTCGCGAGGTCGCGGGCGTTGTCCAGCATGGAGACGCGGGCCGCGTTGTGCACGACCAGGCTCAGCGCGATCGCCACCAGCCCCGCCACCAGCGCGATCGCCGCGCTGAGTTTCCATCTGAGTCCGGTCCGCAGACCCGCGCGCTCCGCCCACCCCACCGGGCGCCGAATGATCCCCCGCATGACCGCCTCGCTCAGGCCTTCAACTTGTAGCCGAAGCCGCGGACCGTCTCGATCCGGTCCTGGCCGATCTTCTGGCGCAGCCGCTGCACATGGACGTCGACGACCCGGGTGTCCCCGCCCCAGCCGTAGTCCCACACCCGCTCCAGCAGCTTGTCGCGGGAGAGGACGGTGCCGGGCGCGGTGGAGAACTCCAGCAGCAGACGCATCTCGGTCGGGGTCAGCGCCACCGGCTGCCCAGCCCGCCGCACCTCCATGCCCTCGGTGTCGATCTCCAGGTCACCGAAGGCCAGCGGGCCGCCGTTCACCTGCGCGGGGGCACCCTCGGCGTGTGCGGAGCCGCCGGCGTGGCCGAAGCGGCGCAGCACCGCGCGGATCCGGGCGACCAGGACGGCACCGTCGAACGGCTTGGTCACGTAGTCGTCCGCGCCCGCCTCCAGGCCGAGGACGACGTCGATGGAGTCGGCGCGCGCCGAGAGCATGATCACCGGAACGGTCGACTCGTCCCGGATGCGACGGCACAGGCTGACCCCGTCCAGACCCGGGACCATGACGTCCAGCAGCGCGATGTCGGGACGGTTCGCCCGGAACGCCTCCAGGCCCGACAGCCCGTCGGGCATGGCGGTGACCGCGAAGCCGTCCCGCTCCAGGGCGAGCTGGGTGGCCTCGCGGATGACGTCGTCGTCCTCGACGAAGAGGACGTGGGTCTGGTCTGCCATCCCGCTGCTCTCAGTTCTCGGTGATGTTCTCGGTGACGTGGTCGGTCATATGGCCGATGGTGTGGTCCGTCAGGTGTCCGGCTCGGGCGTGACCTCGTCGCCGACGCCGCTGCCGTACTCGGTGTGGACGGGACGCCCCTGGACGAACCGTCCCGCCTTCCAGCTGTAGGGGATCACGTCCTCACCGGACGGGCTCGAGATCGGGTCACTCTTCCGGTACGTCTGTTTGGTCACGGTCAGGACGCCCTGGTCGATCTCCGCGTAGACCGGCGACTCCTCGGTCTTGAAGACGTTCTCGAAGGTGCCGCTCTCGTCCCGGTACACATACGAGCCGATGCCGACCCAGTCGGCGCACGTGAGCACGTTGACGACGACGTCGTCCACTGCGCCGCCGGTCAGGTCGCCGTAGGAGACGTCGACCGGATAGTCGTCGTCGTTGCACGGCTTCAGGTCGCGCTTGACGGCCGCCGAGACCGACGGGTCCTTCCTGAGCAGCGCCACGGCGTCCACGCGCCGGTAGGTCTCGGCGGGACTCGGCGCCGGAGAGGCAGCGGCGCCCGCCATCGCGGAGGCGTGCGCCGGACCCTCGTCCCGCGCGCCCGTGCCCCCGGTGCCGCACGCGGCGACGAAAAGGGCGAGGGCGGCGAGCGCGGCCGCCGCCGCGATCACCGCCTGCGTACTGCTTCGGGCCTCGGTGGGCCCGGCCCCGGTCAGGCCGCGCAACGCTCCCGCTCCTCACGCTCCAGCGCGCGTGCGTCCAGATCGCGGGCCTCCAGCTCCTCGCGGAGCCGGGCGAGCGCCCGGTGCAGCGTGCTCTTGACCGTACCGGCCGACATGCCGAGGGCCGCGGCCGTCTCCTCAGTGGACATCTGCTCCCAGTGTCGCAGCACGACGACACTGCGCTGCTTCGGTGCGAGCACCTTCATGATGTCCATCAGCAGCGCCCGGTCGGCGTGCTGCTCGGTGGAGTCGTCCACGGACGCGTCCGGCAGCTGCTCGGTCGGGACCTCCTCCAGCTTGCGCGCCCGCCACCACTCGGTACGGGTGTTGATCATCACCCGGCGCAGGTAGGCGTCCGCGAGCCGCTTGTCGGCGATGCCCTCCCAGCGGCCGTAGGTCCGCACCAGCGCGGTCTGCAGCAGGTCCTGGGCATCGACCGGGTCCGGGACCAGCCGGCGGGCGCTGCGCAGCAGCGCGTCCTGCCGGGTGCGGACGTACTCCTCGAACTCGAGCACCTCGCCCTGCGCCATGATCAACCGCCTCCGATTCCCCGTGTGCTCCGGTCTGTGTCCGAAGTCCCGCTGTACCGCTGCCCCGTGGTCTGCCGGGCACAGGAAGAAAACTACGGAGCGGTTGTCACGGGGCTGTGCGAAGCAGCCTTCGGCTAGCAATCGGCTGTCCGTCGGTTGTGTAACGGAAGTAGGTGCGGGGTATGGGGGGTGACTCTTATGTCCCTTTATGGGGCGCTTTGTCGGGCTGGGTGGTCCGTAACGAGGGCCCCCGCGCTGTGATGTGGCTGTGTGTCAGGTCAGCGGAAGCCGGTACAGACCGCCGGGCAGCGGCTCCACCAGACCGTCCGTGACGAGCCCGTCGAGGGCGCGGGCGCGCTGCACCGGCTCGTGCCACACCCGGTCCAGCGCCGCCTGCGGCACCGGCGTGTGTGCCTCCCGCAGCACGGCCAGCAGCTTGCCGCGCACCTGACGGTCCGTGCCGGCGTACGTCTGCCCGCGGCGCGGCGGCCCCTCGTGCTCCGGCTTGCCCGCCAGCCGCCAGGCGCACTGCGCGGCGATCGGACAGCGGTGGCAGCCCTCGTTCTTCGCCGTGCACACCAGCGCGCCCAGTTCCATGGACGCGGCGGCCCAGCGGGCGGCGGTCTTCTCGTCCTCGGGCAGCAGCTCGCGGGCCAGACGGCGCTCGGCGGCCGTGGTGGCGTTCGGCGGGTACTGCATCCCGGTCACCGCCCGGGCGAAGACCCGGCGCACATTGGTGTCCAGCACCGCGTGCCGCTGCCCGTAGGCGAAGGAGGCCACCGCCGCGGCCGTGTACTCGCCGATGCCGGGCAGCGCCAGCAGCTGCGTGTGATCCGTCGGTACGTTCCCACCGTGCCGTTCCGTTATGGCGACCGCGGCGCCGTGCAGACGCAGGGCGCGGCGCGGGTAGCCGAGCCGGCCCCAGGCGCGCACGGCCTCTCCGGGGGCCTCCTCGGCGAGGTCGGCGGGGCGCGGCCAGCGGGCCAGCCACTGTTCGTAGACCGGCAGGACCCGGCTCACCGGGGTCTGCTGGAGCATGAACTCGCTGACCATCACGCCCCACGGGCCCGCTTCCGGGCGGCGCCAGGGGAGGTCGCGGGCGTGGATGTCGAACCAGGCGATCACGGGGGCGTGGAGCTTCTCAGTCATGGCCTTCCGATCCTGCCACGGGTCGGGCGGGCATGGCCGGTCGCGCCGCGGTTGCGGAGCGTTGCGCCAGGTCGCGGTGTGTGAAGGACCCTTTTTCCCGTGGCAGTTGCCGGGATGATGATCCGGAAAAGTTGACCCCGGGCGGCGGGTGGGGCAAGCAAGCGCGCCGATCTCTCGTACAGTTTGCGCCGTGGGATCTCTGCGCAATCCGGTCGGGCCGCTTCCCTCCTCCATCTACTGGCGACGGAGGGTCGTACTGGCGTCTGTGGTCGCCCTGTTGGCGTTGCTGACCACCTGGATCGTCACGTCCGGCGGCGGGGGCGGCAAGAAGAACTCCGCGGGGTCCAACGGCAAGGATCCCGTGTCCACGATCACGCCGGGGCCCTCCGCGTCCGGGCCCGCGATCAGTCAACACCCGGGCGGGCGCGACGAGTCGGGCGGCGGGAGCTCCGGTGGGAGCGGTTCCGGGTCGGGTGACGGATCCGGTTCGGACGGCAAGGGCGGCTCCGGCTCGTCGGGGTCCGCCGGCGGTTCGGGCTCGGGGTCCGGCAGCGGCCAGGTCGGTACGGGCGACACGCTGCCGGCGTCCTCCTCGCTGCCCAACTGCACTGCCGGAGCGGTCACGTTGACCCTGCGCAGCCGGCACAACTCGTACTCGCCCGACCAGACGCCGTCGTTCGAACTCACCGCGAAGAACACATCGGCCGCCGACTGCAAGGTCGATCTCGGGCCGAAGAACGCGGTGTTGACGATCACGCCGGCGGACAGCAGCGACGCCTACTGGTCCTCGGCCGACTGCCCGAAGGGGGCGGCGAGCCTGGTGTTCCGGGTGGCTGCGGGGCAGAGCATCACGTACACCGTGGAGTGGGACCGCAAGCCGAGTGCTCCGCAGTGCGCGACTCCTCCGGCGGGCTCGGCGAAGACGGGCACGTACTTGCTGGAGGCCGAGGCGCCGGGGTTCGCGAAGACCCAGGCTTCCTTCGTGCTGACGGCGGACTAGCAACTGCCGGTCCGCCCACAGCTGCGTCGAGCAGGGGTGCGGGGAACCGCGCGACAAGCCACGACGGACCCGCGGTCGACGACGGACCAGTACGACGGAGATCCGCGGTCGACGACGGACCGGCACGACGGAGATCCGTGGTCGACGACGGACCGGCACGACGGAGATCCGTGGTCGACGACGGACCGGCACGACGGAGATCCGTGGTTGACGACGGACCGCGCCGCCCCGGAAACTCAGACGTAGCGCTCCAGGATGGAAGACTCCGCCAGTCGCGACAGACCCTCCCGCACGCTCCTCGCCCGGGCCTCGCCCACACCGTCCACCGTCTGCAGGTCATCGACGCTCGCAGCCAGCAGCTTCTGCAGGCCCCCGAAGTGCTCCACCAGGCGATCGATGATCGCGCCCGGCAGACGCGGCACCTTGGCCAGAAGCCGGAAGCCCCGCGGGGACACCGCCGAGTCGAGGGTCTCGGGGGAGCCGGTGTAGCCCAGCGCGCGCGCCACCGTGCCCAGTTCCAGCAGTTCCGCGTGGCTGAGGGCGTCCAGCTCCGAGAGCGCCTCCTCGACCGTGCGGGAGCGCTTCGCCGTGGGCTCGGGGACGTAGTCCCGGACCACCAGCTCACGGTCCGGCTCGACCCCGGCGATCAACTCCTCCAGCTGGAGCGACAGCAGACGACCGTCCGTGCCCAGTTCGACCACGTATTCGGCGATTTCGGTGGCGATGCGCCGGACCATCTCCAGCCGCTGGGCGACCGCCGACACGTCCCGGACCGTCACCAGGTCCTCGATCTCCAGCGCCGACAGCGTGCCCGCGACCTCGTCCAGCCGGAGCTTGTACCGCTCCAGGGTGGCCAGCGCCTGGTTCGCGCGGGACAGGATCGCCGCCGAGTCCTCCAGCACGCGCCGCTGCCCGTCGACGTACAGGGCGATCAGCCGCATCGACTGGGAGACCGACACCACCGGGAAGCCGACCTGCTTCGAGACCCGGTCCGCCGTCCGGTGCCGCGTGCCAGTCTCCTCCGTCGGGATCGTCGGGTCCGGCACCAGCTGCACGCCGGCCCGCAGGATCTTCGACAGGTCGGAGGAGACCACGATGCCGCCGTCCAGCTTGCACAGCTCCCGCAGGCGTGTGGCCGTGAACTCGACGTCCAGGACGAATCCGCCCGTGCACATCGTCTCGACGGTCTTGTCGGAGCCGAGCACGATGAGCCCGCCGGTGTTGCCGCGGAGAACCCGCTCGAGGCCGTCCCGCAGGGCCGTGCCCGGAGCCACCGCGCTCAGCGCGGCGCGCATCAGGCCCTCGGCACCGGAACTCCCACCGGACTTTCCGGGAGCTGCCGCCCGGTCGTTGGCTGCCACTGCACTCCTCCGGTCGCAGGTTCTGGGGCGCTCCCGTTTCGCGCACTCGGTTCGTACGGACGGGCGAGACCTGGGCAAAGTCTACCGGCGCTCCTCAGCCTCCTGTGGGGCCTCTCGGCGACGGGAGCGCGGCAGGACCCTGAGCGCGTCCCCCATGTCGGCGACTTCCAGGACCTTCATCCCGGGCGGGACCTTGCCAGGATCGCCCGGCACGAGCGCGTGCGTGAAGCCCAGCCGGTGCGCCTCGGCGAGCCTGCGCTGCACGCCGGTGACCCGTCTGACCTCGCCCGCCAGGCCCACCTCGCCGATCGCGACGAGGTTCTTGGGCAGCGGGGTGTCACTGGCGGCGGAGGCGAGCGCGAGCGCGATGGCGAGGTCCGCGGCGGGCTCCGACAGCTTCACGCCGCCGACGGTCGCCGAGTAGATGTCCCGCTTGCCGAGCGCGCTGATCCGGCCGCGCTGCTCGAGCACCGCCAGCATCATCGACACCCGGGAGGTCTCCAGGCCCGAGGTGGTCCGGCGCGGGGAGGGGATCTGCGAGTCCACGGTCAGCGCCTGCACCTCCGCCACCAGCGGGCGGCGGCCCTCCAGGGTGACGGTCAGGCACGTACCCGGGACCGGTTCGTCACGGCGGGTCAGGAAAAGTCCGCTTGGGTCGGCTAGTCCCGTAATGCCCTCGTCGTGCAGTTCGAAGCAGCCGACCTCGTCCGTGGCCCCGTAGCGGTTCTTCACCCCTCGCACCAGGCGCAGGCGCGCGTGCCGGTCGCCCTCGAAGTGCAGGACGACGTCCACCAGGTGCTCCAGCAGACGGGGGCCGGCGATCGCGCCGTCCTTGGTGACATGGCCCACCAGCAGGGTGGACATCCCGCGCTCCTTGGAGGCCCGGATCAGGGCGCCGGCCACCTCGCGGACCTGGGCCATGCCGCCGGGCGCGCCGTCGATCTCCGGGGAGGCCACGGTCTGTACCGAGTCCAGGATCAGCAGGGACGGCTTCACCGCGTCCAAGTGGCCGAGGACGGCCGCCAGGTCGGTCTCGGCGGCCAGATACAGGTGGTCGTCGAGGGCGCCGATGCGATCGGCGCGCAGCCGGACCTGGCTCGCCGACTCCTCGCCGGTCACATAGAGGGTCGGGTGCTCCTCGCTCGCGGACTTGGCCGCCACGTCCAGCAGCAGCGTGGACTTGCCGACCCCGGGCTCGCCCGCGAGCAGCACGACCGCGCCGGGCACGAGACCGCCGCCGAGCACCCGGTCCAGCTCGGGCACGCCGGTCGGGCGGGCGGTGGCCTGGCGGCCGTCGACCTGGCCGATGGGCAGTGCGGAACTGGTGACGCGGCCCGGTGCCGTCGTACGGACCGCGGGCGCGCCGTACTCCTCGACCGTCCCCCAGGCCTGGCACTCGGGGCAGCGGCCGAGCCACTTGGCCGTCTGCCAGCCGCACTCGGTGCAGCGGTAGGACGGTCGGTCCTTGGTGGTCTTGGTACGGGCAGCCATGCGGAAACCGTAGCCCGCGGTACTGACAACGTCCGTCCGGGGCGCACATGGGTGGCCCGGTATCGGCCATGACCCATCGGGTTCGAGCCACGGAATCAGAGGTTCCTGTCCCCTTATGAGGGATCGTTTCACCCGTACGGATTAAAAGTGCTCAAGGTGCAAGATGGGGCACTCTGCCGCCGCCTACGGTCGCACGGGTGATGAGCAGCAGTCCTCAGACCACGACCCGCACCCCCGGAGCGCACCGCGCGCATCGCGAGGTGCGCGACCGAGCCGCCGCGCGCACGCTCGCCCAGCGGCCGCCCGCGCGCTACGAGCCGTACCTGGACGGTCTGTTCACCTACTGCCTGTCGGTGCTGTGCGACCACGACGCGGCCACCGCCGCCCTCGGGAACGTCCTGGCGCTGGCGGAGCGGCGCGGTCAGCGCGTCCCGGAGGCCGCCGCGGACCGCAGGGCGTGGCTGTACGCGCTGGCCCGCTGGGCGTGCCTGCGCGGGCTCGCCGAGGCCAAGCAGAAACGTCAGGCCACCCATGCGGTGGGGCGCCCCGCGGTCGGCAAGCAGGTACCCGATCCGCCGGTCGCCCCGCAGGTCCAGGAGCAGCGGCGGAGCGAACTCGCCCTGCTCGCCTGGCCGGAGGCGGCCGGCACCACGCCCGAGCAGCGCGAGTCCCTCGAACTCGCTGTCCGCCACCACCTCGCCGCCCACGAGGTCGCCGCCGTCCTCGGCATGGAGACCGCCACCGCGCGCGAGCTGCTGGCCTCAGCGGCCTGCGAGGTCGAGCGCACCCGCGCCGCGCTCGCCGTGGTGGAGACCGGCGGCTGTCCGAGCGTGGCCCACCTCACCGGAGACAGCCGCCTGGTCCTCAGCGCGGCCCTGCGCCGCGAGCTGGTCCGGCACGTCGACGACTGCCCGCGCTGCCGCCGCACCGCCGAGCGCGCGGTGCCCGGCCACTGGCCCGGCGCCGCGGTCACCCCGGCCGAGCTGCCTGTCCTGGAGGCGCCCCGCGCGGCCCTGCACGTCGCCCTCGCGCACCACTCGCGCGCGCGGGGCGCGGCCGTGCCCCGCTTCGACCGGCGCGGCTTCCCGATGGACCCCAAGGACCGCGCGGCCCGCCGGGACCGCCTACGCGCGCGTGCCGTCACCACGACCGTCGTCGCCACCGTCGTCGCGGCCCCCGTCCTCGCCCTGTGGGCCGCCTACCGGGGCACGCCGACCGCCGACGAGGACGGCCGCGCGGCCACCGCACGTGAGGCTCAGGGTCCCGACGCGCTCGGTGCCGACACCGCCGGCGGCTACGAGAACGCGGGAAACGCCCGCGTGAAGCCCGGCGTCGGCCCGGGCCGGAACGGCACGTCGGACGTCTCCGTGGAGGTCATCAGTGTCTCCGGAGGCGACAAGAAGGGCGCAGGGCGTCTCACGGTGAGCGCCGGCAACGGCGGCGACACCACGCTGATCTCCCTCACCGCCTCCGGTTCCGCCCCGGTCCACTGGTCCGCGTCCACCTCGGCGGCCTGGCTCTACCTCAGCCGGTCCACGGGAACCCTCGCCCCCGGCGAGACGTTGACGATCAAGGTGTACGTCGACCATCTGCACGAGCCGTCCGGCCACTGGCACGCCCAGGTGGCGATCTCACCGGCCGGCGCCGTGGTCTCCATCGACGGCTACGGCACCGCCCCGAGCGGTCCCTCCGCCCCGCCCTCGCCCCCCACCGGCAGCCCGGACCCGACGTCCTCGCCCTCGGCCCCTACGGACCCGCCCTCCAGTCAGTCCCCGTCCCCGACCGACCCGAGCCCCAGCCCCACGGACCCGACCCCGTCCGATCCGCCGAGTTCGTCCCCGCCGCCGAGCGACGACGGCAGCCCGAGCCCGTCGGACAGCTAGGACCTGATCCGCCGGACAGGCGGAGCTCCGGACAGGACCTGTCCGCCAGAAGGCGCTCCGGGCGGGACCCGATCCGCCGGACAGGCGCTAGCGGGCTTCCGCCGGATCCGCCGGATGCGGTGCCACCAGGGGAAGCTGCGACGCCAGTCGCTGTTCGCACAGCTCGACCAGGCGGTCGTAGCCGGCCTTGCCCATCAGCTCGGTCAGCTCGGCCCGGTAGGAGACGTACACCGGGTCGCCCGCGCCGTGCGCCGAGGTCGCCGACGTGCACCACCAGTGCAGGTCATGGCCGCCCGGACCCCAGCCCCGGCGGTCGTACTCGCCGATCGACACCTGCAGCACGCGCGTGTCGTCGGGCCGGTCGATCCAGTCGTACGTCCGCCGGATCGGCAGCTGCCAGCACACGTCCGGCTTGGTCTCCAGCGGCTCCCGCCCCTCCTTCAGGGCCAGGATGTGCAGCGAGCAGCCCGCGCCGCCGGCGAACCCGGGGCGGTTCTGGAAGATGCACGAGCCCTGGAAGGGCCGGGTCTGCCGGGACCCCTCGTCGTCCTCGGAGATCCAGCCGTCGCGTGTGCCCTCGGCGTGGTGCTGCCAGATCTCCGGGGTGAGCCTCGCCACGTGCTCGGCGACCCGCTTCTCGTCGTCCTCGTCGGAGAAGTGGGCGCCCAGCGTGCAGCACCCGTCGTCGGCGCGGCCCGCCTGGATGCCCTGGCAGCCGCTGCCGAAGATGCAGTTCCAGCGCGAGGTCAGCCAGGTCAGATCGCAGCGGAAGATCTGCTCGTCGTCCGCCGGATCAGGGAACTCCACCCATGCGCGCGCGAAGTCGAGCCCCTTCTCGTCGCTCGGCTTCTGGGCCTTCCGGGGGCTCTTGGCGGATTTCGCACCCTTTTCTGCCTTGGCAGCTTTGTCGGGTTTCGCCTTCTTCGTCTTTGGCACGCGTCCAGAGTAAGTGGCCGAGGGCCGATCGGGGGACCGAGGACTGTGGTTCTGGCAGTAGCGTTCCGTACATGAGACTCGGTGTCCTGGACGTGGGTTCGAACACGGTGCATCTGCTGGTGGTGGACGCTCACCCCGGCGCGCGCCCGCTGCCCGCGCATTCGCACAAGGCCGAACTGCGGCTCGCCCAACTGCTCGACGACAGCGGCTCCATCGGTGACGACGGTGTCCAGAAACTGATCGCCGTCGTGCGCGATGCGCTCCAGGCCGCCGAGGACAAGGGCGTGGAGGACCTGCTGCCGTTCGCTACCTCCGCGGTCCGCGAGGCCACCAACGCCGACGACGTCCTCGCGCGCGTGGAGGAGGAGACCGGCGTACGACTCCAGGTCCTCACGGGCCCGGAGGAGGCCCGGCTCACCTTCCTCGCCGTCCGCCGCTGGTACGGCTGGTCCGCCGGAAAACTGCTGGTCCTGGACATCGGCGGCGGCTCCCTGGAGATCGCCTACGGCATCGACGAGGAGCCGGACACCGCCGTCTCCCTGCCGCTCGGCGCCGGCCGCCTCACCGCCGGATGGCTGCCCGGCGACCCGCCCGACGCCGACGCCGTCCGCGCCCTGCGCCGCCACGTCCGCGCGCAGATCGCCCGGACCGTCGGTGAATTCAGCCGCTTCGGCGCCCCCGACCACGTGGTCGCCACCTCCAAGACCTTCAAGCAGCTGGCCCGCATCGCCGGCGCCGCCCGCAGTGCCGACGGCCTCTACGTCCAGCGCGAACTCAAGCGCGAGTCCCTGGAGGCCTGGGTCCCGCGTCTGTCCGGCATGTCCGCGGACCAGCGCTCCGAACTCCCCGGCGTCTCGGAGGGCAGGGCGGGCCAGCTCCTGGCGGGCGCCCTGGTGGCCGAGGGCGCGATGGACCTGTTCGGCGTGGAGAGCCTGGAAGTCTGCCCGTGGGCCCTGCGCGAGGGCGTGATCCTCCGGCGCCTCGACCACATGGGAAGCGCCTAGGCACGCCGGAGCGGGGCCTGTATCGGCAGGGGCGGGGGCCGTGTCGACATGCGGCTCCGCCGCGTGGGTGCGACCGGCCACCCCGCACCCGCAAATGACGCATCTCACAACGGCGAACAGGCACCCCACGCCCTCACCACTCCACCCCGTAAGGTGACGGACGTGGTTGAAGCAAGGGACGTGCCCGTGAGCGTCGCGCTGTCCACGGCCTCCGTCTACCCGGAGTCGACGGCGACGGCCTTCGAGATCGCCGCGCGCCTCGGGTACGACGGCGTCGAGGTCATGGTGTGGACCGACCCCGTCAGCCAGGACATCGAGGCCCTGCGCCGTCTGTCCGACTACCACGGCATCCCGATCCTGGCCGTTCACGCCCCCTGTCTGCTGATCACCCAGCGGGTCTGGTCCACCGACCCCTGGATCAAGCTCCAGCGAGCCCGGGCGGCTGCCGAGAAGCTGGGCGCCGACACCGTCGTCGTGCACCCGCCCTTTCGCTGGCAGCGGCAGTACGCCCGCGACTTCGTCTCCGGGATCTGGCGGATGGCGCACGAGACGGACGTCCGGTTCGCCGTCGAGAACATGTACCCGTGGCGCTACCGCGACCGCGAGATGCTGGCCTACGCGCCCGAGTGGGACGTCACCAAGGACGACTACCGGCACTTCACGGTCGATCTCAGCCACACGGCCACGGCCCGCACGGACGCGCTGCACATGGTCGACCGCATGGGCGACCGCCTCGGCCACGTCCACCTCGCCGACGGCCGCGGCTCGGCCAAGGACGAGCACCTGGTCCCCGGCCGCGGCACCCAGCCCTGCGCCGAGCTGCTGGAGCGCCTCGTGCTCACCGGTTTCGACGGCCATGTCGTCATCGAGGTCAACACCCGGCGGGCGATGTCCAGCGCCGAGCGCGAGGCCGACCTCGCCGAGGCCCTGGCCTTCACCCGCCAGCACCTGACCTCCGCCGTGAAGGTGCCGCGGCGATGACCGGGACGACCTCACGCCGAAGGGGACGGCCGCCGCGCGCCGAGTCCGCCGACACCCGCGACCGCATCCTCGGCGCGGCCCGCGAGGAGTTCTCCGAACGCGGGTACGAGAAGACGTCCGTACGCGGTATCGCCAAGGCCGCCGGGGTCGACTCCGCGCTCGTCCACCACTACTTCGGCACCAAGGAACAGGTCTTCGAGGCGGCCATCGAGGTCGCCTTCGCACCCGCGCTCGACGCGCCGAACGCGCTGGCCGAAGGCCCGCTGGAGGGGGTGGGGGAGCGGCTGACCCGCTTCGTCCTCGGCGTCTGGGAGAACCCCACGACCCGTGCGCCCCTCCTCGCGATCCTCAGGTCCGCCGTCAACAACGAGACGGCCGCCGCAGTCTTTCGCCGGCTCGTCGCCACCCAGCTGCTGCGCCGCGTCGCCGCCCAGCTGGACCTGCCGGACGCGGAGCTGCGCGCCGAGCTGGCGGCCGCGCAGCTGGTGGGCGCGGCGATGATGCGCTACGTGATCAAGCTGGAGCCGCTGGCCTCGGCGGACCTGGAGCAGATCGTCGCGCGGGTGGCACCGGTGGTGCAGGGGCATCTGACGCAGCCCTGACAGCTGCGCCCGTGGAACACGCGTCCCGCATTCCGGACATCCTTGTCCAGCCCTTGGAGGGGCGGCGTACGCTCGTAGGGAGTCAGAACTCTCTGTCAGAACTCCCTGGCAGATGGTCTTCGAAGGAGCGAGCGACGATGCCCGAGCTGAGGTCCCGCACAGTCACCCACGGCCGCAACATGGCGGGCGCCCGCGCCCTTATGCGCGCCTCCGGTGTACCCGGTGCGGACATCGGCCGGAAGCCGATCATCGCGGTCGCGAACTCCTTCACGGAGTTCGTGCCGGGCCACACCCACCTCCAGCCGGTCGGCCGCATCGTGAGCGAGGCGATCAGGGAGGCGGGCGGCATCCCGCGCGAGTTCAACACGATCGCCGTGGACGACGGCATCGCGATGGGCCACGGCGGCATGCTGTACTCCCTGCCCTCCCGCGACCTGATCGCGGACAGCGTGGAGTACATGGTGGAGGCCCACTGCGCCGACGCCATGGTCTGCATCTCCAACTGCGACAAGATCACCCCGGGCATGCTGATGGCGGCCCTGCGCCTGAACATCCCGACGGTCTTCGTCTCCGGCGGCCCCATGGAGTCCGGCCGCGCCACGCTGGTCGACGGCACGGTCCGCACCCTCGACCTGGTCGACGCGATCTCCGACGCCGTCAACGACAAGATCTCGGACGAGGACATCCTCCGGATCGAGGAGAACGCCTGCCCGACCTGCGGCAGCTGTTCCGGCATGTTCACCGCCAACTCGATGAACTGCCTGACCGAGGCCATGGGCCTCTCCCTCCCCGGCAACGGCTCGGTCCTCGCCACCCACACGGCCCGCCGCGCGCTCTACGAGAACGCTGCCCACACGGTCATGGACCTGACCCGCCGCTACTACGAGCAGGACGACGACACGGTCCTGCCGCTCAACATCGCCACCTTCGCGGCCTTCGAGAACGCCATGGCGCTCGACATCGCCATGGGCGGCTCCACGAACACGATCCTGCACCTGCTGGCCGCGGCCCAGGAGGCGGGCGTCCCGTTCGGCCTGGAGCAGATCGACGCCGTCTCCCGCCGCGTCCCCTGCCTGGCCAAGGTCGCGCCCAACGTCGCGAAGAACCGCACGTACTACATGGAGGACGTGCACCGCGCCGGCGGCATTCCCGCCCTCCTCGGCGAACTGCACCGCGCCGGCCTGCTCAACGAGGACGTGCACGCGGTCCACAGCCCCTCCCTGGACGACTGGCTGAAGACCTGGGACGTCCGCGGCGGCTCCCCGTCCCCCGAGGCCGTCGAACTGTGGCACGCGGCCCCCGGCTGCGTCCGCTCCGCCGAGGCCTTCTCCCAGTCCGAGCGCTGGGAGGCCCTGGACGAGGACGCCGAGGACGGCTGCATCCGCAGCGCCGAGCACGCCTACTCCAAGGACGGCGGCCTCGCGGTCCTCAGGGGCAACCTGGCCGTGGACGGCTGTGTGGTGAAGACCGCGGGCGTCGACGAGTCCATCTGGACCTTCGAGGGCCCGGCCGTGGTCTGCGAGTCCCAGGAGGAGGCCGTCCAGCGGATCCTCACCCAGGAGGTCAAGGACGGCGACGTCGTCGTCATCCGCTACGAGGGCCCCAAGGGCGGCCCAGGCATGCAGGAGATGCTCTACCCGACCTCGTACCTGAAGGGCCGCGGCCTGGGCAAGAGCTGCGCCCTGATCACCGACGGCCGCTTCTCCGGCGGCACGTCCGGCCTCTCCATCGGCCACGCGTCCCCCGAGGCGGCCTCCGGCGGCACGATCGCCCTGGTCCAGGACGGTGACCGGATCCGCATCGA
Source organism: Streptomyces sp. NPDC005728 (assembly GCF_040630895.1). Classification (NCBI taxonomy): domain Bacteria; kingdom Bacillati; phylum Actinomycetota; class Actinomycetes; order Kitasatosporales; family Streptomycetaceae; genus Streptomyces; species Streptomyces sp. NPDC005728. The sequence continues at coordinate 9,073 of NZ_JBEXYL010000010.1, read as the reverse complement.
CATCCCGAACCGCACGATCGAGCTGCTGGTCGACGAGGCGGAGCTGGCCCGCCGCGAGCAGGCCCTGGGCGGGGTCTTCGCCCCGAAGGACCGTGACCGGAAGGTGTCGGCGGCGCTGCGGGCCTATGCGGCGATGGCGACGAGCGCGGACAAGGGCGCGGTGCGCGACGTGAGCAAGCTGGGCTGAGCGGATCTTCGAGCGGGGCCGCCTCCGGTCGGGGACGGCCCCGTTCCGCTGCCCCGCGTGCCTGCCTCCCCAGGCCCCCTCACCAGGCGGACGGATCCCGTCCGTCGAGGGTGAAGACCGTGCCGTCGGGGGCGGTGGCGTAGACGCGGCCGTGGCTGAGCAGCGGTGCGGAGGGTGCCCCCATCACCTGGGTGGCCTGTGCGCCCAGGCGTGCCCGGGTCTGCCCGACGAGCGTTCCGCCGCGCGCGTCGACGGCGAGGAGCCGTCCGTCGCTCGCGGTGAAGAACACGTGCCGGCCGTCCGTGACGGGCGCCGAACCTCGGCTCACCGACGTCTCCAGACGCCACGGAAGGCGCTGGTCCGACATGTCCACGGCCTGGAGCAGGCCACCGGCGGCCAGGAGGTAGACCATGTCCCCGCGCACGGTGGCCTGAGCACCGTCCAGGGCCACCGGGAGGTCCACCCGGTGCGAGGACCGGGTCCCGGGAGTGAAACGGACGACCGCCTTCGCCGTGCCGTAGACCCGGTCGACGGAGAGGAAGAAGACGGCACCGTCCCCGGAACCGACGGGCTTCATGGTCCCGCTCAGCCGCTCCTGCCACCGTACGTGTCCGGTTTCCGGATCCACCGCGGTCACGAGCGTCTGCGACCCGTCGCCTGAGGTGCTGGTCGCGTAGGCCAGCGGATCGCCCGGGAAGGCGGCGAAGACCGGCCTGGCCTGCCCGCTGATCGGATGGCTCCACCGGGTCCCGCCCGTCGCGCCGTCCAGCGCGGTCACGGTTCCGTCGGCGCCCGTGAGCAGAGCCGTAGCCCCGACATACCGCACCATCGTGCCCGCCGGTAGTACCCGGTTCCAGACCGCCTCGCCCGAGGCGGGCCTGAGCGCGGCCAGCCGCGAACCCCCGCTGGTGTAGGGCTGCACCAGGCCGGCCGAGAGAACCGGCGCCCCGCTCATGGCCTGCAGGGCGACCGAACGCTGCCACAGCCGGGTGCCGTCGGCGGGGGAGAGCGCGTAGACCGCGCCGGACTGCACACAGAGCAACTTTCCGTCCCCGTAGGAGCATTGGGGCATTCCGCTGCTCTCGGGGGCGGCCTTCACGGCCCAGGGCCTGGCGGTCTGCGCGGTCGGCGTCCCGGACGGCGCAGGCGCGGGGTCGCCGCCGATGAACGGCAGCGACGCCAACCCGCCGACCAGGACGAGGCCGAGCGCTCCCGCACCCAGAACCGCCTTCCTGCCCATGCGCCTCCGCGCCGCCGGCGGTGCGTCCTCGGCGCGGGGCTCAGGGGCGGACACCTCACCCGTGCGCTGCGCCGGTATGAACGCCTGCGTGTCGTACGAGGCCGCCACCGACCGCAGTTCCCGCATCAGCTCGTCCGGAGTCGGCCGCTCCTCGGGTTCCTTGGCGAGACAGCGCAGCACCAACGGCGCCAGGCTCTCCGGCACCCCGGTCAGATCGGGCTCGTCGTGCACCACCTGGTAGGCGACGACGTACGGACTGTCGGAATCGAACGGGCCGCGGCCGGTCGCCGCGTGCACCAGCACCGAGCCGAGGGCGAAGATGTCCGCCGCCGGCCCCACCTCCCGCGGCCGCCGGAACTGCTCGGGCGCCATGAACGGCGGTGTGCCGATCAGCTTGCCCGTCTCGGTCCGCAGTTCGCTGTCCTTCGGCCGGGAGATGCCGAAGTCGATGACCTTCGGCCCGTCATCGGCGAGCAGCACGTTGCTCGGCTTGAGATCCCGGTGCACCACGCCCACCCGGTGGATGTCGCGCAACGCCTCGGCGAGCCCCGCCATCAGCCGACGCAACTGCGCGGCCGGCATCGGTCCGTTCCGCTTCACATGCTCGGAGAGCGTCGGACCAGGAATGAACAGCGTGGCCATCCACGGCCGTTCGGCCTCCGGATCGGCATCCACGACCGGCGCCGTGAAGGCACCGCTCACCCTCCGCGCGGCCGCCACCTCCTGCCGGAAACGGCCCCTGAACTCGGGATCCCGGGCGAATTCGGCGTGCACGACCTTCACCGCGAGCTTCATCCCCGAGGTGCTCCGCGCCAGGTGTACGACGCCCATGCCGCCCGAACCCAGACACGACTCCAGACAGTAGTGACCGGCGTATTCGGGAAGTTCCGCTTCCGCGCCCGCTCCGGTGCTGCGCTGTGGCGCCATGGACCAACCCCCGTGCTGTTCGACCGCGCGCGCGACGCACGGAGCCTAGTCGATGACTCGTACGAGACAGAGGCGGCTTGCTAACCTCCGCGTGCGAGTCGCGCACAGGTGTTTCGTGGCTCGATTCAGGGGAATCAACGAGGCCCCATGGCAGCCATGGGGTCACCGGGGGGAGACACGTCATGTCTGTCGAGCGCGTCGAAGAGCTGGGGAACACCGACGCCGCGGAGGCCGCGGTGGCAACGGAGGCCGTGCGCTACTACTCGGTCGCCCCGGGCGTCCGGCTGAACGTCCGCAGCGGCCCCGGCACCGACTACAACATCGTCCGGGTCCTGCCCTACGGCGCCAAGGTCCCGATCTACTGCCAGACGCCGGGCACGGCGGTGGCGGGCCCGTACGGGACGTCGAAGATCTGGGACAACATCAACAACGGAGAGTACGTCGCGGACGCCTACGTACAGACGGGCGCCGACGGTTACATCGCCGCGCGCTGCGGCTGAACGCCACGGCCGACCCGACGAGGAGCCCGTCACCGCCCGGCGCCATAATCGTCCCGTGAGCGACGAAACCGGCACCCCGGACACCCCGGCGGGCTCCGCGGGCGGCGCGGCCCCGAGCGGCGGTCCCCGCCCCGAGCCCCTCCGCTTCTTCGGCACGTCCTGGGTGAACCACGACAACGGGTACGCGGCCCGCCGGGCCGGCGTGGCCGTCGGCTCCCTCGCCGCGGCCGCGGTCTCCTGCCTGGTCCTGAACTTCGCCTACGAGGGCATCCGGATCGCCGACACCGGCGCCTTCGTGATCGTGCTGGTCGTCGCCATGTTCGCGATCTGCAGCGCGCTCGCCTTCCGCAACACCTGGGAGGGCTTCGGCAAGCGCCAGGACCCCCAGCGCCAGGCCTCCCTGCGCGGCCTGCTCGCGATCGGCTTCGTCGGCTCCCTGCTCGCCTACTTCTTCCGCTCCCTCACCGAGGCCCCGGGCGAGAAACTGCACCGCACGGAGTACGACAAGTCCCGCGAGGAGTACGACCGCCGGTCCTCCCGACGGACCGGCAACCCCTCGAAGAAGAAGCGGCACCGGTAGCCCGCAGCGGTCAGTAGTACCGGCTCATGATCGCCGTGGCCCACTCGGGCTGACTGGTCTCACCTTGCGGCCCGAATTCCGCCATGTACGGCTTGATGTCCAGCACCGGCGTCCCGTCCACGGCATCAAGTCCCGCGACCTGCACGTCCAGCCCGTCCACCCGCAGCACGCGGCAGCGCGAGACGCCGATCCGGTTGGGCCGGTTCTTGCCGCGCTGGGCGAAGATGCCGACCTTCGGCCAGTCGGTGTTGCCGCGCGGGTGCCGGGCCCCGGTCTCGATCTTCTCCTCCGGCACCCGGTCGAAGTGATAGACGACCTCCAGGTGGGAGAAGGAGTCCAGCCCGGCCAGCGCCTCCGCCGTGAACCGGTCGCCGTCGATGCGGATCACCGAGCGGACCTCCCCCCACTCGTCGTCCCGTACGTCCGCCCGCCCGCCGACCACCCGGCCGACCGGATACGCGATCACCGCGTCCCCGATGTCCCCGCCCTGCTCGGCCATGGCTCCCACCCTTCGCCAACACACCGGTGATCCAGTGAACTCGGGCCACGCTATCCGTGCCGCCCGGCGGCCGGTGCCCTGTCCCGTATATCCGCTGTCGCCGGCCCTGCCGCGTCAGCACCATGGCCTGGTGACCACAACACAACCGCCCTCGCCCGCCGCCCGTGCCCACTCCTTCAACGCCGCCGCGGCCCAGTACGCCGCGAACCGCCCCTCCTACCCGGCCGCCCTCTTCGACACCGTCGAGGAGCTGTCCGGCCGGCCGCTCTCCGGCGCACGAGTCGTGGACGTCGGCGCCGGGACCGGAATTGCGACCACCCTGCTGGCCGCCCGCGGCGCCGACGTCCTCGCGGTCGAGCCCGGTGACGGCATGGCCGCCGAGTTCCGCCGCGCACTGCCGCACATCCCGATCGTGCGGGGCAACGGCAACGCCCTCCCCGTCGCCGACGGCCAGGTCGACTTCCTCACCTACGCCCAGGCCTGGCACTGGACCGACCCGGCGCACTCGGTGCCGGAGGCACTGCGCGTGCTGCGGCCGGGCGGTGCGCTGGCGCTGTGGTGGAACGCCGACGCGCTCGACGTCGAGTGGATCGCCGAGTCGGCCGACCGCATCTACCGCTTCTTCGGCATCGACACCGCCGCCGAGAAGCGCAGGGCCGGTGACCGCACCGATCTCGCCGATCCCAGCGGCCGCCTCCGCTTCACCCGCCGCGAGGTTCGCTGGAGCCGGCGCATCCCGATCGACACCCACCTCGCCAACATCGGCAGCCACTCGGGCTTCCTGGTCACTCCCGAGGAGCGCAGGAACGCGTTCCTGGAGGAGGAGCGCGGCCATGTGCTGAAGGTCTTCCCGGACGGCATGGTCGAGGAGACGTACGACGTGCTCCTGCTCGTCGCGACCAAGCCCTGACCCCACGCCTCCCCAGCAGCGGCGGCCCGGTTTCCTCCCGGGCCGCCGTTTGCGTGTACGGCGCAGCGGCCCCCACCACTTGACGGCGCCGAGCTGCCGGACTAATTATTCATCGCATGATGAATTATGTGTCCGACCCACCCCGACCACCGGCACCGCACGCCGTCCACGCCCAGGACCTCACCGTCGTCCGCGGCCCCCGCACCGTCCTCCACCACCTCGGCTTCACCGTCCCCCGCGGCCAGATCACCGGCCTCCTCGGCCCCTCCGGATGCGGCAAGTCGACCCTGATGCGCTCGATCGTCGGCACCCAGGCCAAGGTCACCGGCACCCTCGAAGTCCTCGGCCGCCCCGCCGGCCACCCCACCCTGCGCAGCCGCATCGGCTACGTGACCCAGGCCCCCTCCGTCTACGACGACCTGACCGTCCGCCAGAACCTCGACTACTTCGCCGCGATCCTCGACCCCGGCCTCCCCCACGCTCGAATGCGCTCGCGCGGGGGGACCCCCATCGCCGCCGAACGCCGCCAGGACGTCGAACGCGTCCTCACCGACGTCGACCTCACCAGTCACGCCGACGCCCTCGCCGGCAACCTCTCCGGTGGCCAGCGCAGCCGCGTCTCCCTCGCCGTCGCCCTCCTCGGCGCCCCCGAACTCCTCGTCCTCGACGAACCGACCGTCGGCCTCGACCCCGTCCTGCGCCGCGACCTGTGGAACCTCTTCCACGACCTCGCGACCACCCGCGGCGCCACCCTTCTCGTCTCCTCCCACGTCATGGACGAGGCCGAGCGCTGCCACCGTCTCCTCCTCATGCGCGACGGCCGGATCCTCGCCGACGACACCCCGGACGCCCTCCGCACCCGCACCGGCACCGACACCGTCGAGGCCGCCTTCCTCCGCCTCGTGGACGAGGCCGCCGCCGCGGACCGCACCAAGGAGACGACCCGATGAGCACGACGACACACACCGCCCCCGCCGCACCCACCAGCGCCCTGAACGCCGCCCGCACCACCGCCACGGCGGCCCGCGTACTACGCCAGCTCCGCCACGACCCGAGAACCATCGCGCTGCTGATCCTCATCCCCTGCCTGATGCTGATCCTGCTGCGCTACGTCTTCGACGCCAGCCCGCGCACCTTCGACAACATCGGCGCATCCCTGCTCGGCATCTTCCCGCTGATCACGATGTTCCTGGTGACCTCCATCGCCACCCTGCGCGAACGCACCTCGGGCACCCTCGAACGCCTCCTCGCCATGCCCCTCGGCAAAGCCGACCTCATCGCCGGCTACGCCCTCGCCTTCGGCGCCCTCGCCATCGTCCAGTCGGCCCTCGCCACCGGACTCGCCGTCTGGCTCCTCGGCCTGGACGTCACCGGCTCTCCCTGGCTGCTCCTGCTCGTCGCCCTCCTCGACGCCCTGCTCGGCACAGCCCTCGGACTCTTCGTCTCGGCCTTCGCGGCCTCGGAATTCCAGGCGGTCCAGTTCATGCCCGCGGTGATCTTTCCCCAGCTCCTCCTCTGCGGCCTCTTCACTCCCCGCTCCGCCATGCACCCCGCACTCGAAGCCATCTCCGACGTCCTTCCGATGTCGTACGCCGTCGACGGCATGAACCAGGTCCTCCACCACACGGACATGACGGCCACCTTCGTGCGGGACGTCCTGATCGTGGCGGGCTGCGCCCTGCTGGTGCTGGGACTGGGGGCCGCGACACTGCGCCGACGGACCGCGTAGGCGACGTTCCGCCCACCGGACAACCCACCCGCCACCCTCCGCACCGGTGCGAAACTGAACCGCATGAGCCAGAAAGTCGCAGTCCTCGGCACCGGCAAGATCGGCGAAGCCCTGCTCAGCGGAATGATCCGGGCCGGCTGGGCCCCGGCGGACCTCCTCGTCACCGCCCGCCGCCCGGAACGCGCCGAAGAACTCCGCACCCGCTACGGAGTCACCCCGGTCCCCAACGCCGAGGCCGCCAAGACCGCCGACACCCTGATCCTCACGGTCAAGCCGCAGGACATGGGCACCCTCCTGGACGAACTCGCCCCGCACGTCCCCGCCGACCGCCTGGTCATCAGCGGAGCCGCCGGCATCCCCACCTCCTTCTTCGAGGAGCGCCTCGTCCCAGGCACCCCGGTCGTCCGCGTCATGACGAACACCCCCGCCCTCGTCGACGAGGCCATGTCCGTCATCTCCGCCGGCAGCCACGCCACCGCCGACCACCTCGCCACCGCCGAGGAGATCTTCGGTGCGGTCGGCAAGACCCTCCGCGTCCCCGAGAGCCAGCAGGACGCCTGCACCGCCCTGTCCGGCTCCGGCCCGGCGTACTTCTTCTACCTGGTCGAGGCCATGACCGATGCCGGCATCCTGCTCGGCCTGCCCCGCGACAAGGCCCACGACCTCATCGTCCAGTCCGCCATCGGCGCCGCAGTGATGCTGCGCGACAGCGGCGAGCACCCCGTCAAGCTCCGTGAGAACGTCACCTCCCCGGCCGGTACGACGATCAACGCCATCCGCGAACTGGAGAACCACGGAGTGCGCGCGGCCCTCATCGCCGCCCTCGAAGCCGCCCGCGACCGAAGCCGCGAACTCGCCTCCGGCAACAAGGACTGAATCCCACAGCACCCGAAGGCGGCGGGTCACCCCGCCGCCTTGTGGCTAGAGGGCGGCGCGCGACGCAGGCTCCGACACGGGCGGCAGCAGCCCGATCGCCCGATAAGCGGTATCGACGGTCGGCCGGGCCATCGCCCTGGCCTTCTCCGCACCGTCCCGCAGCACCCCCTCCACATATGCAGGCTCCGCGCACAACTCCCTGTGCCTGGCCTGCACGGGCCGGAGAACCTCCACCACGGCCTCCGCGGTGTCCTTCTTCAGGGCCCCGTACGACTCGTACACACCGGCGAGGGCCTCCGGGTTCCCACCCGTGCACGCGGCGAGGATCGCCAGCAGATTCGCGACCCCCGGCCGCGCCTCCCGGTCGTACTCCACCTCCCGCCCGCTGTCGGTCACGGCCCGCATGACCTTCCTGCGCACCGTGTCCGGCTCGTCCAGCAGATAGACGATCCCCGGCCCCGAGTCGTCGGACTTCCCCATCTTCGCCGTCGGGTCCTGGAGGTTCATCACCCGAGCGGCCGCCGCCGAACGAGTGGTCTTCGGCACCACGAACGTGTGCCCGTACCGCTGGTTGAACCGAACCGCCAGATCCCGCGTCAGCTCGACGTGCTGCGTCTGGTCGTCCCCGACCGGCACCTCGTCCGTCCCGTACGCCAGGATGTCCGCCGCCATCAGCGCCGGATACGTCAGCAGCGACAGCCGCACGCTCCCGCCGCGTTCCCGCTCCCGCACGGACTTCTCCTTGTACTGGATCATCCGCCGCATCTCGCCGTCGGTCGCCACGCACTCCAGCAGGTACGACAGCCGCGTGTGCTCGTCTACATGGCTCTGCAGGAACACCGTGCACAACTCCGGGTCGAGCCCCGACGCCAGCAGCAGCGTCGCCGCCTGCCGGCTGAGCCTGCGCACCCGCGCCGGATCGTGGTCCACGGTCAGCGCGTGCAGATCGACGATGCAGAACAGCGCGTCCGACCGGTGCTGGTCCACCTCGACCCAGCGCCGCACGGCCCCCAGGTAGTTCCCGAGGGTCAGGTGCCCGGTCGGCTTGATCCCGCTGAAGACCCGCGTCATCTCCACTCCACCTCCTGGTCGAGCCGCCGTCCCGGTGGGCCGGCCCCCGGAGTTCTGGAGGAGATACGAGAACGGCCGCCGAGGCGGCGGCCGTTGAGTGCATACGTGTGTACGGCCGCCGGTCAGGCGGCCCACCACTGCTGGGCACACGTACGCGTAGTCACGCCTGCAAGAGTACGCGCCCCGACGGAGCCCGAGGAGACGAGTTGACACGCCCCGACCCGATACGTAGTGTTCTCCGAGTTGTCCGACGTGAGCGCCGACTCCGGTCGGTCCCCGGACAGCCATTCCGCAAGTACCAGCCACTCCCCGACGCTTCGGCGCCGAGTGCTTTGGTGTGCGTAATTACGGAATGAGGAATCCGCGTTCGAAAGGACGCAGCCCCGATTAGCTCGGGAGCCAGGAATCCGCTAAAGTCTCACTCGTCGGAACGGCCCAGCGGCCGGGAAGACAAACCCCGCTGACTGGGGGTCAGGCCCGAAAGGATCTGATAGAGTCGGAACCGCCGGAAAGGGAAACGCGAAAGCGAGAACCTGGAAAGCACCGAGGAAATC